>SKZC01000266.1 GCA_007127575.1 Gemmatimonadota bacterium | reverse complement strand
GCGGTTCCCTCTCGTGGAAGGCCTCGATGAAGCCATGCGGAAGGCAGCCGAAATCCTGGAGGGGCCGTGAGCCGGCGGGGCCCGGAGCGCTCCACGGGATCCTACCTCCCGGGGTTCTGCGGGGCAACCCGGCCCGGAGCCGCAAGGGAGGCGCCGGGGTGAGCGGCTCCGGCTCCGAGTCCCAGCGCTGGTTCCAGAGGGCGCTGGAGGTGATCCCCGGTGGGGTCTACGGCCATACCTCGCCGGTGCTCTCGGTGCCGGGACGGTACCCCGCGTTCGCCCGGGAGGGACGGGGGAGCCGCTACTGGGACCTGTATGGGAAGGAGTACATCGACCTCCTCTGCGGCTACGGTCCGGTGATCCTGGGCCATCGGGATCCGGAGGTGGAGGCGGCGGCGAACGAGGCTCGGGAACGGGGAGCCTGTTTGAACCATCCCAGCCCCCTCATGGTGGAGCTGGCGGAGCGATTGGTGGCGTGGGTGGACTTCGCGGACTGGGCGGTGCTGGCAAAGAACGGGTCCGACCTCACCACCTGGTGCATCCGGGTGGCCCGGGAGCACACGAACCGCCCGATGGTCCTGAAGGCTCGAGGGGCCTACCACGGGATGCACGCCTGGTGCACGCCGGGACGGGGGGGACTCATCCCGGAGGACCGGGCCCAGGTGGAGGAGTTCTCCTGGAACGACGTGGAGGAGCTGGAGGCGTGCTTCCACCGGCACCGGGACCGGGTGGCAGCCCTGATCCTCACCCCGTTTCACCATCCCTCCTACGGGGACAGCGAGCTGCCCACCGAAGCGTTCGTGGCCGCCGCGAACCGGCTCTGCCGTGACTCCGGGGCCCTCCTGGTCCTGGACGACGTGCGCTGCGGTCTGCGGCTGGCGGAGCTGGGCTCCCATGGGGTTTTCGGCTACGAGCCGGATCTGGCGGTGTACGGGAAAGCGTTGGCCAACGGTCACGCCATCTCCGCGGCGGTGGGACGCCACCGGGTCCGGCCGGCGGCCAGCCGGGTCTTCCTCACCGGCACCTTCTGGAACGACCCGGCCCCCATGGCCGCCGCCCTGGAGACACTGGACCGGGTCCGCCGGGATGGGGTGCACCAGCGGCTGGCTCAAGCGGGCGAGCGGCTTCTGGAGGGGATCCAGTCCGCGGCTGGACGGCACGGCGTGGAGGTCCGAACGAGTGGGCCTCCGGCCATGCCCTACGTGCGTGTGGAGGGCGACGACTCCTTCCTCCGAACCCAGGCGCTGTGCGTGGCCGCCCTGGATCGGGGCGTCTTCCTCCACCCTCATCACAACTGGTTCCTCTGCGCCGCCCATACCGACGAGGTCATCGACGAGGCCGTGGAGCGCCTGGAGGGGGCGTTCCAGGACTTCGTTCGGAATGGCGCCGGGGGCGGCCCTCCCTCGCCATGACCGGGATCTCCATCGCCCTGGCCACCTACAACGGCAGCCGCTTTCTCCAGGATCAACTGGAGAGTCTGGCCCGTCAGACCCGGCTCCCCGCCGAGCTCGTAGTCACCGACGACGCGTCCACCGACGAGACGGTGGCGCTGGTAGAGGGGTTCGCCCAGGTGGCTCCCTTCCCGGTCCAGCTCCACCGAAACGAGCGCCGGCTGGGCTACCGGGCCAACTTCATGCAGGCGGTCGGCCTCTGTAGCGGCGAGCTGGTGGCGTTCTGCGACCAGGACGACGTGTGGGAGGCGAAAAAGCTGGAGGTGATGGCGGAGCTCTTCCGAGACCCGGAGGTGCTCCTGGCCTACCACGATGCCACCGTGGTGGACGAAGGGGGCCGTGTCCGGGGTCGGCTCTACAAGGCGGGGAGCCGGTTGCGGGTGTGGGAGCCCCTCACCCTGGATCCCTGGGCCCTGGTGGTGGGCTTCGCCCAGGTGTTCCGCCGGTCCCTGGTGGAGCACGCTCACCTTCAGCCCCACTCCGTGGATCCGTACTGGCCCGACGAGCCCCTGGCCCACGATCAGTTCTTCCTCTTCCTGGCTTCCGTCCTGGGCCGCATCGTCCGTTCGCCTCACCGCCTCGTCCGGTACCGGCAGCACGAGGATGCCCGGTTCGGATGGGCGGGCCACTCCCGGAGGGAGCATCCTTCGCGGTTTCTGGTCCCCGGCGAAGCCTTCGTCCGAGCCGCGGAGAACCGACTGGAGCTCCTGTACCGCCTGGACACGGCAAGCCGGGCCCGGGTGGAGGCGGCCCGGGTCCGGTACCGGGAGGTTTTTGAGGGGCTCAGGCGACGGCGCGGGGTGTTCTCCGCCCCTGGGCCCTCTGAACGGGTCCGGGCCGTGGGAGGGCTGGTGCGGGACGGGGCCTACCGATGCCGCCGAGGATCCGCAGGGTTCGGCTGGCAGGAGCTTCTGGTGGACGTCTTCGTGGGGATCCCGTTGGGCCCCCGGGTCCGAAACCGGCTGGAGGTGCCGTGACCGGGGGGTGGGTGGTGGAGTGGCTGGGCTGGATCGCCCTGGGGGGAACCGCCCTGGGGTGGGTGGCCATGGTCCTGGCGTGTGTGGGCCTGCTCCTGCAGCGGCGGGACCACTTCTCCCTCCGGCCCAGGGGCCTGGCGCTGGAAGCGGAGCGCCTGGCTCGTCCCCTCCCGCCGGAGGAGGAGCTTCCCCACGTGGTGGTGCAGCTTCCCACCTTCAACGAGGGAGAGGTGGTGCGCCGGGCCGTGGCTAACGCGGTGGGGCTGGACTGGCCTCGCGATAAGCTGCATGTGCAGGTGTGCGACGACAGCACCGACGGGACCACGGAGGTGGCGGAGGAGGCGGCGCGGCAGGCCCGGGAAGAGGGGTACGATGTGACGGTGGTCCGCCGGGGAAGCCGGCAGGGGTTCAAGGCGGGAGCCCTGCAGAACGCCATGGAGCGGACAGAGCATGAATACTTCCTGATCCTGGACGTGGACTTCGTCTCTCCCAACGATTTTCTCCAGCGGCTCATGGGGGTGCTCCTCTCCGAGCCGGAGGTGGCCTTCGTGCAGGCGAGGCCGGACTTCTTCAATCGAAGGGAGAACGTCCTCACCCGGGCCCAGGCCATCTTCCTGGACTGGCATTACGGACTGGAGCAGCCCACCCGAGCCTGGAGCGGCCACATCCTTCCTTTCAACGGCACGTGCGGGATCTGGCGGCGGGCGGCCATCCAGGCAGCGGGAGGGTGGAGAGGAGATACCCTCACCGAGGACTGGGACCTCTCCTACCGGGCCTGGCAGGCGGGGTGGAAGGGCGCCTTCCTCGCCACCGTATCCGCCTTCGGGGAGCTGCCCCACCGGGTGGCCCCCTTCGCGCGTCAGCAGCGCCGCTGGGCCACGGGGGTGGGAGAGGTGGGATTCCGGGCCATCCGGGATCTGGTGGGAAGCGGCGACATCTCCACCGCCCTCCGGGAGGGAAAGGCGCGGCCCTTCGGCATGTGGCTCGCTCACGCCACATTCCCAGGCACGGTCCCGGTGGCGGTGCTGGCCATGCTCCTCCACCCTTCCATGGCCCTGTACCTGGCGGTGCTGGTGTACCTTCCCTACGCTGCGGCCACGGTGGTGCTCTACGGGGTCACCTGGTCAGCGAATCGGTCGCTGGCGCGAGATACCCGGCCAGGGTCGTTCTTCATGGATTTTTTGCCGGTGCCCTTTCTCTTTCTCTATCTTGGGTGGGCGAATCTCCGGTCTCTACCCTCCACCCTTCTCGGTCGCACACGCATCTTCATGCGTACCCCCAAGCGAAAAACCTCGCCGGCCCGCCCCTGAACCTGCTGGAATAAAGGGGGTTCCTCCGTCCCGGAGGGTGCGGAAACGCGGCGAACGAGGTAGGCTCACTAGCGTGATGAAGCTACCCGAGGAGCAAGACTTTGGCTGATCCGAAATCGAAGCTCGCCATCGTGGGGATGGCCTTCCGGCTTCCCGGAGGGATCGGTGACGAGAACGCCCTCTGGGACCACCTGACCGGCGGAACAAATCTGGTCCGGGAGATCGGGCCGGAGCGTTGGGCCACGGACACCTATTCCCACCCGTCCCGGTCCGAGCCTGGCCGAAGCGTCACCTACGCCGCCGGGACCCTGGACGCCGTCGACGAGTTCGATGCGTCCTTCTTCGGGATCTCCCCTCGTGAAGCCCGCCTCATGGACCCACAGCAGCGCCTCATCCTGGAGCTCGGGTGGGAGGCGTTGGAGAACGGGGGTCAGCCTCCGAGCCGCTTGGCCGGTACGGACTGCGCCGTCTACATGGGCGTCTCCGCCGCGGACTTCATGCTTCGCCAGGCCGACGATCCCAGCGGGGTGGACGCCCACACCATGACGGGTAGCGTCCCCAGCATCATCCCCAACCGCCTCTCCTACCTTCTGGACCTGCGGGGCCCCAGCATGGCGGTGGATACTGCGTGCTCGTCCTCGCTGGTGGCCCTCCATCTCGCCTGCAACACGCTCTGGAACGGCGAGGCCTCCACGGCGCTGGTGGGAGGGGTGAGCATGCTCCTCCACCCCCTCCCCTTCATCGGATTCTCCAAGGCCTCCATGCTCTCGGACGCCGGCCTCTGCCGCGCCTTCGACGCCCGGGGGAACGGGTACGTCCGCGCGGAAGGGGGCGTGGTGCTCTTCGTGAAGCCGTTGGCCGACGCCCTCCGGGACGGAGATCCGGTGCAGGCCGTCATCCGGGCCACCGGGGTCAACTCCGACGGCCGGAAGGACGGGATGACGATCCCGGGGACGGCCACGCAGGAGGAGCTCCTGACCCGCACGGTTCGGGAGGCGGGCGTGGACCCCTCGGAGGTGGCGTATCTGGAGACCCACGGCACCGGGACGGGGGTGGGGGATCCGGTGGAGACGGCGGCCATCGGAGAGGCGTTGGGCCGGGGACGAAGCCCGGACCAACCGCTCCTCATCGGATCGGTGAAGTCGAATCTGGGGCATCTGGAAGCGGCGTCGGGGCTGGCGGGCCTGGTCAAGACCGTCCTTTCCCTCAAGCGGCGTACGGTCCCTCCGAACCTGCACCTGGAGGAGCCCAATCCGAACATCGACCTGGAGGGGATGAACCTTCGGGTGGTGACGGAGCCCACCCCGCTACCGCCTTCGGACCGGGAGGTCTGCATGGGCCTCAGCTCCTTCGGGTTCGGGGGAGTGAACGCCCACGCCGTCCTCCAGGAGTTCCGGAAGGAAGAGGAGGAGGCCACCGAGTCCGTCCCCACGTGTCCCCCCCTCCTCCTCTCGGCCCGCCATCCCCAGGCGCTCCGGGAGCTGGCCGAGCGGTACGCCATCCGCCTGGAAGGGGCCGACGCCCGGGAGCACTACCAGGTGGCCTACGGGGCGGCGTTCCGGAGGGAGAGGCTTCCCCACGCCCTGGCCGTCCCTCCGGCGGCACCGGATGAGACGGTTCGCCGTCTTCAGGCGTTTGCGGAGGGAGAGGACCCCGAAGGGGTGGTGACGGAGGAGCGCTTCACCGACGAGGCGTCTCTGGCTCTCGTATACTCGGGCAACGGGTCTCAGTGGGTGGGGATGGGTCGGAAGCTCATGGACGAAGATCCGTCCTTCCTGAACTCTATCCGGGAGGTGGACGAGCTTCTACGCGCCGCCGGAGGGCCGTCCGTGGAGGAGGAGCTCCGGTGCGATGACGCTGAGGCCCGGCTCCACCTCACCGAGGTGGCCCAGCCGACGCTCTTCGCCCTCCAGGTGGGCCTCACCGAACTCCTTCGGGACCGAGGGGTGGTCCCCCAGGCCGTCTTCGGCCATAGCGTAGGGGAGGTGGCGGCGGCCTGGGCCGCCGGATGTCTGTCCCTGGAGCAAGCCGTGGAGGTCATCACCCGGCGGAGCGCCGCCCAGGCGCGAACCGCCGGGGCCGGTCGCATGGCGGCGGTGGGCCTTTCCGTCGAGGAGGTCCGGGAGGCCATGGAGGCGGCGGGCCTGGACGGAGCCCTGGAGGTGGCGGGGGTGAACTCCCCCCGTGACGTGACCCTCTCGGGACCCTACGACGCCTTGAAGACCCTGGAGGACCGCGTCGCCACGGTGGGGGGATTCTTCCAGATCCTGGATCTGGACTACGCCTTCCACAGCCGGTGCATGGACGGCCAGAAGGATCGCGTGCTCCAGGGGTTGGCCGACATTCGTCCCTCCAGGGGAACCCTTCCCTTCGTCTCCACCGTCACCGGCGAGGAGGTGGACGGGACCCAACTCCACGGGACGTACTGGTGGCGGAACGTCCGGGAGCCCGTCCTCTTCCACGCTGCGGTGAACCGGCTCCTGGACGCGGGGACGAGGATCTTCCTGGAGGTGGGGCCCCACGCCATCATGCAGCGCTATCTCAAGACGGCCCTGCAGGAACGGGAGATCCGCGGCCGAAGCCTTCCCACCCTCCTGAGGGGGGACGATGGGCCGGACCGTGTGGAGGAGGCGGTGTGGCGGATCCGGCTCCTGGGAGGGCCGGCATCGCTGAGCGACCACTTTCCCGTGCCCGCTCCCAGCGTGCCCCTCCCCAACTACCCGTGGCAGCGGGAGCGGCACTGGCCGGAGCGGACGAACGAGGCTGCGGAGCTCTACCACCGGAACAAGGATCACCCCCTCCTGGGATGGCGGCT
>SKZC01000468.1 GCA_007127575.1 Gemmatimonadota bacterium | reverse complement strand
CCGCATCGCCGGGTGGGACACCCACGGCCTCCCCGTGGAGATCGAGGCGGAAAGGAAGTTGGGGATCTCGGGGAAGCCGGAGATCGAAGGGGTGGGGATCGACCGCTTCAACCAGGTGTGCCGCGAGTCCGTTTTCACGTACAAGGAGGAGTGGGAGCGGCTTTCGGACCGGATCGCGTACTGGCTGGACTACTCCGAGCCATACGTCACCTTTCGCTCCGAGTACATCGAGTCAGTGTGGTGGGTTCTGGCCGAGCTCGCCCGGAAAGGGCTCCTCTACCGGGGGCACAAGAGCGTGCCGTATTGCCCGCGGTGTGGAACCACCCTTTCCTCACACGAGGTGGCTCAGGGATACGAGGACGTAGCGGATCCTTCCCTCTATTTCCTCTGCCCCCTGGAGGATGAAGGGGAGGAGGGCGCACCGGAACGCGCTTTTCTGGTCTGGACCACCACGCCCTGGACCGTTCCCTCCAACGTGGCTCTGGCTGTGGATCCGGAGCTTACCTATGCGGAAGTGGTGTGGGAGGGACGCCATCTCATCCTGGCGGAGGCTCGGGTGGAGGCGCTCTTCGGAGAGGGTGCAGAGGTGGTGGGCCGAGTCCGCGGTGCCGATCTGGTGGGCCTCCGCTACCGACGTCCCCTGGATCTGGTTCCCGTCTCCCCGGAAGACCGAGGCGGAGCGGCGTGGACCGTGCTGGCTGAAGACTTCGTCAGTGCCGAGGATGGGACCGGTATCGTCCACCTGGCTCCAGCCTTCGGGGCCGATGACTACGAGGCCGGTAAGAAGCACGGGCTTCCGCTCCTTCGGCCGGTGGACGACGAAGGACGGTTCGTGAACGAGGTGGAGGAGGTGGGAGGGCTCTTCGTGAAGGAGGCGGATGGTCCCCTGGTGGAGCTCCTGTCCCATGCTGGAAACCTCTTCCGGATCGAGGAGGTGGTCCACTCCTACCCCCACTGCTGGCGGTGCTCGTCCCCACTGATCTACATGGCCCGGGACTCCTGGTTCGCCGCCACCTCCCGATTCAAAGGGGAGATGCTGGAGAACAATGCAGAGGTGGGGTGGAGGCCCCCGGAGGTGGGGGAGGGCCGTTTCGGCGAGTGGCTGGCCAACAATGTGGACTGGGCCCTCTCCCGGGACCGATTCTGGGGCACCCCCCTTCCGGTCTGGATCTGCGACCGAAACCGGGAGACGGTGGAGTGGATCGGAAGCTTCGAGGAGCTCGAGGATCGGGCCGGCACCCTTCCCGAGGACTTCGATCCGCACCGGCCTTTCATCGACGAGGTAACCTGGCCGTGCCGGGAGTGCTCCGGGACCATGCGGCGAACCTCGGAGGTGGTGGACGTGTGGTTCGACTCCGGTGCCATGCCCTACGCACAGTGGCACTTTCCCTTCGAGAACGAGGAGGAGTTCCACCGGCATTTCCCCGCCGACTTCATCTGCGAGGGACTGGACCAGACTCGAGGGTGGTTCTACTCCCTCATGGCCATCGCCACGCTTCTGGGGAAGGGCCCGGCCTTCCGCAACGTCATCGTGAACGGGCTGATCCTGGATGCGGAAGGACAGAAGATGTCCAAGTCGAAAGGGAACGTGGTGGATCCCTGGGAGGCGATCCAGGAGTTCGGCTCCGATGCCCTTCGCTGGTACCTGGTCACTTCGTCCAACCCTTGGGTGCCGAAGCGCTATGACCCGGACGGGGTCCAGGAGACCGGCCGGAAGCTCTTCGACACGATCCGGAACACCTACCGGTTCTTCGCTCTTTACGCCAACGCCGAGGCGTGGAGCCCCACCGAAGGAGATCCGGCACTGGAGGACCGACCCACCATGGATCGGTGGATCCTCTCCCGCACCCATGGGCTCGTTACTTCGGTGCGAGAAGAGCTCGACGACTACGAGATCACCCGCGCCTACCGCCGGGTCACCGAGTTTCTCAACGAGGACCTCTCCAACTGGTACGTCCGGAGGTCCCGGGCCCGTTTCTGGGGGAACGCCGACGAATCTGATTCCCAGGCCGCCTTCCGTACCCTCTTCGAGGTGCTTCGGGACATTTCTCGGATCCTGGCCCCGGTAGTTCCGTTCTTCGCCGATGGGGTTCACCGGGCGCTCACCGGTTCCTCGGTGCATCTGGCCCCCTTCCCCGAGCCCCGACAGGGGGCGGAAGCTCCGGAGCTTGAGGAGGAGATGAGCGGGGCTCGGGTCCTCACGACCCTGGGCCGAGGAGCCCGTGAGGAGGTAGGCATTCGGGTGCGTCAGCCCCTGCGGACTCTTCATTGCGTGGTGCCGGAAGGGCTACGGTTGCGACCTCAGGTCCTGGCCCTGGTGAAGGAGGAGCTCAACGTAAAGGAGGTTCGGTTCCTGGACTCCGCCGAGGATCTCGTCCGGTGGGTGGCCCGCCCCAACTTCCGAGCCATTGGCCCCCGATTCCAAAAGGAGAGCGAGGCGGCGGCGGCGGCCATCCGGGATCTCTCCCAGGAGGAGCTGCTCCGGTTCCGCGAAGGAGAGGAGGTTAGCGTGGAGGTGGGGGGCGTCCGTCACTCCCTGGAGCCGGACGACCTGGAGGTCTCCGAGGAGCCGGTGGGGGAGTTGGCAGTTCGCTCGGACGGTGACTTCACGGTGGCCGTGGATCCCACCCTGGACGATGAGCTCCGCAGCGAGGGGATGGCCCGGGAGCTGGTGAACCGGATTCAGAGGTTCAGGAAGGATCACGGCCTGGACATCAGTGACCGGATCCGCCTCAGGGTTTCGGGGTCGAAGGAGGTATCCGGCGCCCTGGAACGCTTCCGCGATTTCGTGGCACTGGAGACGTTGGCGGTGGAGGTGGACGTGGGGGAGCAGGAAGCGGACGGCTATGAGGCCGTTCGAGACGTGGAAATCGAGGGGCGATCCGTGAGGCTCGCCCTCAGCCGAGCGGAGGGAGCGACCCCATGACCGCGGAGCCCGACCCTGGACGAGGCGACGAGGGGCTCAAGGAGGGCTCCCCCCCTCAGGGAGGCCTTCAAGGGAAGCTGGGCATCCTCCTGGGGCTGGGAGGGGCCGTCCTCTTTCTGGACCTTCTCACCAAGTGGTGGGTGCAGCAGACCCTTCCCCGAGGGCGTCCCGTGGAGGTGGTGGGGGATCTCCTTCGGTTCACCCACATCATGAACCCGGGGGCGGCCTTTGGCCTCCACCTTGGAGAGCACTCCCGGGTCATCTTCATCGTTCTCACCCTCTTCGCCCTGGCGTTTCTGGGGGGGATGTACTGGTACGCTCATCACCGGGACCATCTCCGGCTGGTGGCTTTGAGCCTCCTCCTGGGCGGCGCGCTGGGGAACCTGGCGGATCGGATCCGATTTCCCGAGGGCGTGGTGGATTTCCTGGACGTGGGGGTGGGTGGGCTCCGCTGGCCCGTGTTTAATGTGGCGGACATGGGCATCACCATCGGGGCCATCCTCCTGGCCGTCTCCATCTGGAACGAGGAGCGGCGTCATCACCAGGCCGCCCAGGAAGCCGCCGGCAAAGCTCAGCGAACACGGGCTGCCGAGGGACCGGAGGCCTCCCGGTCCGGGGGGTCCTCCGGCGCCGGGTAACGGTGGGCTCGTGTCCGAGGTAACCCGCCGGAGCCTCCTGGTCGAGGCCGAGGAGGAGGGAGAGCGGTTGGACCGCCTCCTTTCACGACGGCTGGAGCTGTCCCGAAACCGGATTCAGCAACTCGTGTCCGAGGGTCGGGTGTGGGTGGACGACCAGGAGTGCCGCAAGGCTCACCGGGTCTCCCCTGGGGAACGGATCCGAGTGGAGGTTCCTCCTCCCCGGCCCCTCAGCGATCGGCCGCAGGACCTCCCCCTGGACGTGGTCTATGAGGACGAGGATCTCCTGGTGGTGAACAAAGCGGCAGGGATGGTGGTTCACCCTGCCAGGGGCCACCCCGATGGGACGCTGGTGAACGCCCTTCTCCACCATGTGGGGGATCTCCCGGGAATCGGCGGGCGGCTTCGGCCGGGAATCGTCCACCGACTGGACCGGGACACTTCCGGACTCTTGGTGGTGGCGAAGACGGAGGAGGCCCACCACGGCCTCTCGGAAGCCCTTCGAGCTCGGACGGTGCGACGGTTGTATCGGACGGTGACGTGGGGTCACCTTCCCCGGGAAGAGCTCACGGTGGACGCCCCCATCGGTCGTGATCCCTCGGAACGAACTCGCATGGCGGTGGTGGAGGGTGGCCGCCGAGCTATCACCCGGGTGCGGGTTCGGGAGCGTTGGCCGGCGGCGGAGTTGCTGGACGTGGCACTGGGGACGGGACGGACGCATCAGATTCGCGTCCACCTGCGTCATCTCGGCCATCCGGTGGTGGGCGACGGGGTGTACGGTCCAGGTTGGGAGCGAGGCATGGGAGGAGAGGCCCGCAGATGGGCTCAAGAACTGGCCCGCCGGGTGCCCCGCCAGTTCCTCCACGCGGCGACGCTGGCCTTCAGCCACCCGCGATCGGGGGAGAGGCTCCGCTTCCAGGCTCCCCTCCCGCCGGATCTGGCGGGTGTGGTGGCCTGGGTCCGGGAAACCTTGGACGAGGGAGGATGGGGAGATGTCTGACGGAGGGAGGAGGATGGACGGCCCGTGGTTGGAGGCGGCGTTGGATGCGCTGGAGGATGTGCCGGGCCTCCGGCACTCCGCCTTCCTGGACCCCTCCGGTCGGATCCTGGTGCAGCGAGGCTTCACGTCGCGCCAGGAGGCGAATGCGGCGGCCTCGTTGGCGGCGGCGCTTCACGCCACCGGGGGGCGCCTGTCCCGACTCATAGAGGAGGACGAACCCGCCTGGATCCATGCCTCCGGTGATGGAGGAGACGGACTCCTCATTCCCCTCCCACTGGGAGATTCCACGCTCCTCCTCCTGTTGGCACTTGAGGAGCAGGCGGATGCGGCCGAGCTCAAGCTCCGGGTCGCCGGCGCCGTGGAACGGCTGACCCGGGAGGTCTCACCCTTCGTAGAGGAGGGGGTAGAGGCCCAGGACTTCGAGGCGTCGTTGAATGAGAGCCTGGACCGCCTCTTCCCCGGTGGCTCGGGAGAGGGTTCGGTATGAGGGTGGACCCACGCTCTACCTTCGACACCTTCGTGGTGGGGCCGGCGAACCGCCTGGCGGCAGCCGCTGCCCGACGAGCCGCCGATTCTCCGGGCTCCAGCTACAACCCCCTCTTCCTGTATTCGGCGTCGGGCCTGGGAAAGTCCCATATCCTGGCCGCTGTGGCCAATCACGCCCGGAAGAGCCATCAGGAGAACAGGGTCGTCTACCAGACGCTGGAAGGGTATCTGGACGAGCTGACCACCGCCCTGGAGGCGGGGGATCAGGAGGGGATGCGGGAGCGGTACCGGGACCTGGACGTCCTTCTCCTGGACGACGTCCAGTTCCTGACTGGCCAGCCCCAGGCTCAGGAACTCCTTCTCCGCACGCTGGACTCCCTGACGGCACAAGGCAGTCAGGTGATCCTGGCCAGCGACCGTCCCCCCGCCGAGATCAACGGGTTGGACGCCCGGCTTCTCTCCCGGTTTTCCGGTGGTCTCATCGTGGACATCAGCCCTCCGGACTACGAGACGCGGGTGGCCATTCTCCGGCGGAAGGTAGAGGAGCGGAACGGTCGACTTCGGGCGGGGGTGGCGGAGACCATGGCTCGTCATCCTTTCCGGAATGTGCGGGAGCTCCAGGGGGCCCTGAACCGGGTCCTGGCCGTCCAGGACCTGGAGGATCGACAGGTGGAGGTGGAGGAGTTGGATGGGTTGGTGGGAGTTCAGAGGGAAGGAGCCCAGCCGCCCCCCTCCGTCGATGCGGCGAAGCCGCCTCCGGAGGAGCCGAAGTCGGTGGAATGGCGAGATGTCCTTTCGGACGCGGTGTCGACAGCAGAGGAGGAAGGATTCCAGGCGGGCCGTTTGCGGCGGATCGTGGAGGTCGGGGAGGAGCCCGAAGATCCGGAGGCCCTGGTAGCCGCGTTCCAGCGGGACGTGAGCCGCCTGAAGGCCATCTCCGAAGAGATGGAGGGGCTGGACAACCCATGGCCGGAGGCCCAGAGAACCATCCTCCGGGATCCGGAGCGATTGGAGGAGGCGGAGGCTCTGTTGGCCTCGGCCCGGGAGCGGGCCCGGTCCTTCCCCCCGCTTCTCGATGGTCCGGTGCTGTCGGAGTTGGACGGAGGGCTCCCCTCCCTGGCGATCCGGGCCGCGGAGCGGTTCGTGCTCCAGGAGCGCCCGGATTACAACCCACTCTTCATCGTCTCTCCATCCCGGGAAGAAGGGGTGAGGATCTTGCAGGCTACCGGCCGGACCCTCCTGGGGATTCGGCCCCGCTCCCGGGTTGCCCTGGTCTCGGTGGAGGAATTCGCCCAGGACTTCATCCGAGCCATTTCCGAGGGGGTGGCTGGGGCGTGGCGGGAGCGGTGGTGGAGTGCGGATCTCCTCCTCCTCCACGGCGCCGAGGCCCTGTCGGAGACCGAGCGGGCCCAGGACGAGTTCTTCCACCTCTTCGAGGCGCTGAAGCGCCGAGGAAGCCGGATTCTCCTGGCTGCGGACCGGCCTCCCTCGGGAGTGGAAGGGGTGGACGACCGGCTTCGTACCCGGTTCGAAGGTGGGCTGGTGGTGGAGCTGGGGG
>SKZC01000014.1 GCA_007127575.1 Gemmatimonadota bacterium | reverse complement strand
CCCGTCGAGGCACTCCCCTCCGGCGCTCGTCCCACCGAGGCGCGCACGGCCAGCACGAGCCCTTCTGCCGTGGGGATCCCTGCCGGTGGCGCCAGGATGGGATGGCCGGCGGCCTGGAGCTTCCCGGAGTGCCTCCAGGCGCCGTCTCCAAAGAAGAAGGCTCCCGCCGGCGTCTCCTCCTCCAGGAGTTCCTGGATCCGGGCGGGTCGAGGCGGGACGAGGACCTTCAGCGCTCCTCCCTCGAGCTGATAGCACGCCGCATAGATCCGGTCCCCTCTGGCATCGAAGAGCACGTACCGGGGCCGGGCCGCCTCCTGGGGATCCAGTAGGGGTCGCACCAGGTCCGCGTCCGCGGGTATCGCCCCCACATCGGCCACGACCTCGGCCCACGCATCGGCCCACCCGTCGGCACTCGGGTCGGCATTTGAGTCGGGCTTCGAGTCGCTCCCCTGGGCCTGGCTCCTCTGGGCCTGGCTCCCCTGGGCCTGGGCCCCCTCCCTGGTCGCATCCAGCGACAACGCCGCCGCCGCCAGGCTGGAGGGGGCCCAGAGGGGCACCCCCAGCACATGAACCAGGCCCTTCGCGGTGGCGGCGGCCACCCGCACCCCGGTGAACGATCCGGGCCCGGCTCCCACCACGATCCCTTCCACCGCGTCCAGCGACACGTCGGCCCGGGCCAGAACCTCCCGGATCTCCGGGACCAGGTGGCTCCCGTGGGCGCCCTGGCGGGTCAGACGCCCCACGGCCAGGATCTCCCCTCCCTGGGCCACCGCCACCGAGCCCAGGGCCCAGGAGGTGTCGAAGGCGAGAAGGAGGCCCGATCCTCCCGTCACCCGGAACTCTCCACCGTCACGGGAAAGCCCGGGAGGTGTGGGGGGTTACCCACCCGGGCCACCTCCACCACCCGGAGCTCGCTTCCCGGCTCCGGCGGGCTGAGACGGATGCTCCAGCGATCCTCCGGAAGGTGTCCCCCTGCCCGCTCCGGCCACTCCACGAGGATGATCTCGGACTTGCCCCCCAGATCCTCCCAGCCCAGCTCCCAGAGCTCCTCGGGGTCCCGGAGGCGGTAGAGATCCATGTGGACCACTTCCACGCGGCCGCGAACGGGATAGCGGAAGACCAGGTTGAAGGTGGGTGATGGGAGGGCGCCCTCCACCCCGGCCCCCCGGGCGATGGCCCGGGCCAACACGGACTTCCCGGCCCCCAGCTCCCCCTCCAGGGCGATGAAGACCGGGGGCTCCACCGCCCGTCCTATGACGGTTCCCCACCGGACCAGGTCCTCCTCCCGGAGGATCACGAACGCTCTCCCGCGCCGGCCTGCTGCGTCTTCTTCGGGCTCCCCACCTTGGCCCGCAGCTCGAAGATCTGGTCCCGGAGCACCGCCGCCTTTTCGAACTCCATGGCCCTGGCCGCCTCCTCCATCTCCTTCTCCAGGATTTTGATGTACTCCTCCTCGTTCACCTCGTCCAGGTAGCTCTCCTTCCGCTCCGCCACCTTGGGCAGGGGCTTTTCCCGGGCGTCCGCCACCCGAGTGGAGAACTCGATCTCCTCCACGCTCTTCCGGATCGTCTCCGGGGTGATCCCGTGCTTCCGGTTGTGCTCAATCTGAATCTCGCGGCGGCGGTTCGTCTCGTCGATGCACCGCCGCATGGACGCGGTGACCTTGTCGGCGTAGAGGATCGCCGTCCCATGGACGTTTCGGGCCGCCCGTCCGATGGTCTGGATGAGGGAGCGGTGGTCCCGGAGGAACCCCTCCTTGTCCGCATCCAGGATGGCCACCAGCGACACTTCCGGCAGATCCAGCCCCTCCCGGAGCAGGTTGATCCCCACCAGCACGTCGAAGTGCCCCAGCCGGAGCCCCCGGAGGATGTCCATCCGTTCGATGGCGTCAATGTCCGAATGCATGTACCGGACCCGGACCCCCACCCCCTGGAGGTACTCGGTGAGGTCCTCGGACATCCGCTTTGTGAGGGTGGTGACCAGAACCCGCTCCTCCCGCTCCGCCCGCTCCCGGATCTCCGCCAGCAGGTCATCCACCTGGGAGTGGACGGGCCGCACCTCCACCCTGGGATCCACCAGGCCCGTGGGCCGGATGATCTGCTCCACCACCACCCCGCCGGAGAGCTCCAGCTCCCGGTCCCCGGGGGTGGCGGAGACGAAGGTGGCCTGGTGCAGAAGCTCCTCCCATTCCTCGTAGGTGAGGGGCCGGTTGTCCAGGGCGCTGGGGAGCCGGAACCCGTGCTCCACCAAGGTCTCCTTCCGGGAACGATCTCCCCGGTACATCCCGTGGATCTGGGGAAGGCTCACGTGGGACTCGTCCACGATGAGGAGGAAGTCGTCGGGGAAGTAGTCCAGGAGGCAGGCCGGCCGGTCCCCGGGGGCCCGACCGCTGGTGTAGCGGGAATAGTTCTCGATCCCGGGGCAGGTGCCGATCTCCAGCATCATCTCGATGTCGAAGTTCGTTCGGCTCTCCAGCCGCTGCGCCTCCAACAGCCGTCCCTCCATCCGGAACTGGGCCACCTGATCCGCGAGCTCCTCCCGGATGGCCGGCACCGCATCCTCGATGGTCTTCTGGTGGGTGACGTAGTGGCTGGCCGGGTAGATGGCCGTCCGGTCCAGGGAGGTGATGAGCTCGCCGGTGAGGGGATCGAAGCGAGTGATCCGTTCCACCTCGTCCCCCCAGAACTCCACCCGGATGGCCTGCTCCTCGTAGGCGGGAAGGACCTCCACCGTATCCCCCCGCACGCGGAACTGGCCCCGCTCGAAGACCAGGTCGTTCCGCTTGTACTGGATCTGGACCAGGCTCCGGAGGAAGTCGTTTCGCTCCAGCTCCTGGCCCACCTCCGCCTTCACCATGAGGGAGCGGTAATCGTCGGGATTCCCCAGGCCGTAGATGCAGGAGACCGACGCCACCACCACCACGTCCTCCCGCTCGAAGAGGGAGGAGGTGGCCCGGAGGCGGAGCCGGTCGATGTCCTCGTTGATGGAGGCGTCCTTCTCGATGTACGTGTCCGTGGCTGGGACGTAGGCCTCGGGCTGGTAGTAGTCGTAGTAGGAGATGAAGTACTCCACCGCGTTCCGGGGGAGGAGGGCCCGAAGCTCCCCGTAGAGCTGGGCGGCCAGGGTCTTGTTGTGGGACATGACCAGGGTGGGCCGCCGATGCTGGGCGATGACGTGGGCCATGGTGAGGGTCTTTCCGGTCCCGGTGGCGCCCAGGAGCGTCTGAAACCGGTCCCCCCGACGGAGACCCTCCACCAGCTCGCGGATGGCCTTGGGCTGATCGCCCTTGGGTTCGTAGGGGGCGTGGATCCGAAAATCCGGCATGATCTCCCCGGGCCGGGTGGATGGGGGCGGCGACGCCGTCCCCTACCCCTCCACCAGGTCGGCGTCCCAGAACGACTCCCGGCGCTCCACCGAAAGTACGCCCTTCACCCCGGAAACCCCCTTCACCACCTTCTTCAGGTGGTTCAGGTCCTGCACCTCCACCACGAACTCTCCCATCATCCCCCCATCCACGGAACGGATGTCCGCATGCTGGATGTTCGTCCCCGTCTCGGAGATGGACTTGGCGATGTCCGAGAGGAGGCCTCGCCGGTCCGTCCCCCGCATGGAGAGCCGGACGAAGAACCGGTCCCCCTCCTCGGCGGTCCACTGGATCTCCACCCGGCGCTCCGGATCCTGGAGGTTCAGGACGTTGGGGCAGTCCTGCCGGTGGATGGAGACGCCGCGCCCCACCGTGATGTAGCCGATGACCTCGTCGCCGGGGACGGGCTGGCAGCACTGGGAGTAGCGGACCATGAGGTTTTCCAGTCCCTGGATCCGCACCCCCTTGTCTGAACGGCGGAGGCTGTCGGCGAGCCGCTGGAGCGGGGTGGGCTGCCGCTGCTTCGCGTCCTGGATCTCCTCCTCGGGGACGAGCTCCTTGAGGACCGCCGCCGGCCCCACGTCCCCTCGCCCCAGGGCGGCGTAGAGCTCGTCCACATCTTCGTAGCCCAGGGCGTGGACCGCCTTCCGGATCCGCTCCTCCTTCGGTCGCCCCACCCGAAGCTTCTTGAGCTCCCGCTCCAGGAACTCCCGCCCCAGCTCCACGGAGTGGTCGAATTCCTCCTGGCGGATCCACTGACGGATCCGCTGCCGGGCACGGGAGGTCTTCACGAAGGCGAGCCAGTCCCGGCTGGGCCGCTGCTTCGGGGAGGTGAGGATCTCCACCGTGTCCCCGTTCTTCAGCTCCCGGGAGAGGGGCGCGATCCGGCCATTCACCTTGGCCCCGGCGCAGTGGAGCCCGACCTCCGTGTGCACCTGGAAGGCGAAGTCGATGGGGGTGGAGCCCACCGGGAGCTGCTTCACGTCCCCCTTGGGGGTGAAGACGAAGATCTCCCCGAGGAAGAGGTCCATCTTCAGGAACTCCATGAACTCCTCGGGCTCCGAGGCCTCCTGCTGCCACTCCAGGACCTGTCGGAACCACGAGAGAGCCTCGTCCACCTCCCCTTCCTCTCTCTCCTTCCCCGCGGCCCCGTCCCGGCCCTCCTTGTAGCGCCAGTGAGCCGCGATCCCGTGCTCCGCGGTGCGGTGCATCTCCTCGGTCCGGATCTGGATCTCGTAGCGGCGCCCTCCCGGACCGAAGATGGTGGTGTGGAGGGAGCGGTACATGTTGGACTTGGGTGTGGCGATGTAGTCGTGGAACCGCTCCTGGATGGGGGTCCACTTGGAGTGGATGAGCCCCAGCGCCGCGTAGCAGGACTGAACCGTATCGGTGATGACCCGCATGGCCATGAGATCGTAGATCTCCTCGTACGGCTTGTCCCGCTCCTTCATCTTCCGGTAGATGGACCAGAGGTGCTTGGGCCGGCCCGTCACCTCCGCCGGGATCCCGTGGCTCTCCAGGAGCTCCTCCAGGGGCCGCTGGAGCTCCAGGACCTGTCGCTCTCGCTCCTGGCGCCGCTGCTGCACCTTCTTCTGGAGCTCCGCGTACTCCTCGAGCTCCAGGAACTTGAAGGCCAGATCCTCCAGCTCCCACTTCACCTGCGCCATCCCCAGTCGGTGGGCCAGGGGAGCGTAGATCTCCCGGGTCTCCAGCGCCACCCGCCGCTGCTTCTCCGCCGGGAGGTACTCCAGGGTGCGCATGTTGTGGAGCCGGTCCGCCAACTTGATGAGGATGACCCGGGCGTCCTCCGCCATGGAGAGGAGAAGCTTGCGGTAGTTCTCCGCCTGCCGCTCCGTGTGGGACCGGAACCGGACCTTCCCGATCTTGGTGACTCCGTCCACGATCCCGGCGATTTCCCGGCCGAACCGCTCCTCCACATCGGCCAGGGTCCACACCGTGTCCTCCACCACGTCGTGGATGAGTCCCGCCACGATGGAGGCGGTATCCAGCCTGAGCTGGGCCAGGATGGTGGCCACCTCCACGGAGTGGGAGACGTAGCTCTCTCCCGAGGCCCGGGTCTGGCCCTCGTGGGCGTCCCGGGCCAGCTCGTACGCCTCCCGGATGAGGTCCACGTTCAGCCGGTCGGCATACGCCTCCAGCACCCGGGCCAGAGGCCGGGGAAGCCCACGGATGGTGGGAGTCTGGGACGACGTGGGGGCGGGCAGCTTCATGATTCCCAATCTAAGGTGGGTGGAGCCCCGGGATAGATGGGATTATACACTCGGCCCGCCGCCGGGTCCCCTCCCCCCCTAGAGCCCGGGGGTCGCCGACGCCCAGCTTCCGTCCCCCACCACCACATGGTCCAGCACGTGGATCCCCACGGCCTGGCCCGCCTCCATGAGCTGCTCCGTCACCCGCAGGTCCTCCGGCGACGGAGCCGGGTCTCCGGACGGATGGTTGTGGACCAGGATGACGGCGGAGGCCTGCTGGGCGATGGCGGGACGGAACACCTCCCGGGGGTGGATGAGGGAGGCGTCCAGGATTCCCCGGGTGATCAGGACCTGCCGGAGGACCCGGTGGCGGGTGTTCAGGAGGAGGGCGTGGAACTCCTCGTGGGGAAGGTCTCGGAGCCGGGGAGCCATGAGGCGGAAGACGTCCCTCGGACCCCGGATCCGGGGCCGCTCCTGGAGCTCCTCCCCGGCGATCCGGCGGGCCAGCTCGGCGGCGGCACCGATCCGGGAGGCGGTGGCCGTCCCCACCCCCGCCACCCCCTCCAACTCCTGGACGCTGAGGGAGGTGAGGCTCCGGAGGGTTCCGTCCCCTCGGGCCAGGAGCCGCTCCGCCACCTCCAGCGCCGAAGCGTCCCGCCCCCCGCTCCCCACCAGGATGGCCAGGAGCTCCCGGCTGGCCAGGGCGTGGGCGCCCAGGCGGCGGAGTCGCTCCCGGGGACGCTCCCGGGCGGGCAAGTGGCGAATGGGGGTGGAGAGGGCCATGGAGGAGAACAACGGCGCAGACGGTGGGCGCCGCCATGGCGGGATGGGCGGCGGCGGCCCCGGGGTGTCACGCCGCGCTACCGGGGGCTCGCCCTCAGGCCGGCCGGCCGCAGCACTTCTTGTACTTCTTTCCGCTCCCGCACGTGCAGGGGTCGTTCCGGCCCGGCTCGTCCTCCACCGTGACCGGGGTCTGCTTTCGCTCCTCGCCCCGGTTCGTCTGGAGCTGCCGGGGATCGGGGCCTCCGCCTCCGGTG
>SKZC01000111.1 GCA_007127575.1 Gemmatimonadota bacterium | reverse complement strand
GGCGGGAGTGGATGAGGGAACATGGGGAGGGATGCAGTGGGCCGTGACATCCCGGCCGCTACTCACCGAAGGGGGAACGGAGGTCCACCAGCTCATCGGGGTCCCCCTGGAGGAGGTCCTCCGGCCCTTCGACCGGATCCAACAGGCGGTGGTGTCCACAGGCGTGGGGGCTCTTTTCCTGGCCATCCTCTTCGGCACCATCCTCTCCCGGAGTCTCACCACACCCGTGCGGTCTTTGATGTCGGCTACGGAGCGGGTCCGAAAAGGCGACTACGGATTTCAGTTGGCCATTCCGTCACGGGATGAACTGGGTGATCTGGCCCACGCTTTCAACGGGATGCTCAAGGATCTGGAGCTGAAGGAGCGGTACCGGGGAGTGCTGGATAAGGTGGTCTCCCGCGATGTGGCCGATGAGCTGCTCAGGGGAGAGGTCCAGCTCGGTGGGGAGGTACGGGAAGTCACCACCCTCTTTGCCGACGTCCGAGGCTTTACCAGCCTCACCGAAGAGCTGGACTCCCAGGAGGTGATCTCCATGTTGAACGAGTGGTTCGACCGGGCCGCCCAGGCCGTGGAGGCGGAGGGCGGTGTGGTGGACAAGTTCCTGGGCGACGGACTCATGGCCATCTTCGGAGCTCCCATGGCGTACAAGGACCACCCTCTCCGTGCGTTGCGGGCCGCCGTCCGAATCCGTGAGTAGTTGCAGGAGCTCAACCAGGAGCGGGCCCAGGCGGGGAATCCCCCCCTGGAGGTGGGGATCGGCGTGGCCGGCGGACCCGTGGTGGCCGGAAACATGGGGTCCCAGGACCGCCTGAACTACACGGTCCTGGGGGAGGACGTGAACCTGGCGGCCCGGCTCTGCTCCGAGGCGGGGCACGGGGAGATCTTGACCAGCGATGCCACGCGCCGAGCAGCCGGAGAGCGCGCCAGGTTCCTGGTCCAGGAACCCCGGGAACTCAAGGGGATGTCCCAACCGGTTCGCCCGTGGCTGGTCCAGGGCCTCGCCTCCGTGGGAGTGCCTGCGGGAATCCTCCTGGGTTCCTTCGGCCCCACTGAGGCTCAGGACTTCCTTCCGGACCCGCCCACCCTGGCCGAGGCAGGTTTGGGCTATATCTCTCCTTCCGGATTCTTCCAGCTCTTTCCCTCGGGAAGGCTGGACTTGGCCCTGTACCGCCCGGGAGAGGCTCCACCGTGGCTAATCCCCGAAACAGAACCCTTCCCCGCCGGCCACCTCCAGCTCGTTCTGGATGCCTTCGTGGGCCACCGGCTCTACCTCACCACCGAGCTCAGGGCGGACCGGGGCCACGAGCCGTCCTCACGCTCCCCGACCGCCCGGCTTCAGCAGGCGTTCCTCCGGCTCCAGGTGGCAGACCGACCGTCCCTCCACCTCCAGGCGGGCCGCTTCACGGCCCCCTACGGAAACCACCCCTCACGGCGTCGGACCATGGACGAACCCTTCATCCGCCCCCCCGTCCACTACGACCATCCCACCGTCATGCGCCCCAAGGATGTGCCCGGTGGAGTCGATGGATTCCTGGGTTGGAAGGAGGGCGGACCGGATGCCCGGGAGAGGGGGCTTCCCCCTGTCTGGGGCACCCCCTACCCCGTGGGGGCCATGCTCCTGGGAGGGCACGGGGAGCTGGCCATCCGGCTCGCCGTATTGAACAGCGCTCCGGCCTCCAGCCCATGGGCCTGGGGCCTCTCCAATGGAGACTTCCAGGATCCCACTCTGACCCTCCACCTGGGTTACCAACTCCGCCCTGAGCTTCATCTGGGCGGCTGGTACGCCCAGGGGCCCTACATCCGACGGGGCACGCCCGCTCCCGACACTCCCCCCGGGACCGGCGGGACCGCAGAGGATGCCTTCCGGGGATATGAACAGCGACTCGTGGGGCTGGAGGGGACCTTCACCCGGGGGATGGTGGAAATCCGAGGGGAGGCGGTGCGGGACGTCTGGCAGGTGCCCAACGTGGAAGAGAATGCCGTGGAACTGGGCTGGTTCCTCGAGGCGAAGGCCAAGAGCGGGGCCGGACTCTACGGTGCGGTGCGGGGCGGTGCCCTTCACTTCGGTGAGCTCGCTGGGGACCTGAGGGATCGCGAGCCGTGGGACTACGACGTGTTCCGGGGGCAGGTGGCCGCAGGCTACCGCCTGGCCCGCAATCTGGGCATCCGGGGCGAGTATATGAGGCACTTCACGGATGCCCCCGCCGAGGAGGACTCGGAGCTCCTCTCCCTGGAGCTCTGGTGGCGGTTCTGACGAGCCCGTGCGTCTCCTTCACCAAACGCCCGCCACCACCGGAGGGTCCCCCGGCGCAGACGGACGCCTCGGACCGCTTACCGAACCGACCCGGGGAACCTCGTGTTCACCACGTTGGTGAAGCTGGAGCCCCACTGGTAGCTGAGTCCGATCCTGGCCCCATACTCGTAGCCCGAGGGGAGGCTCTGCCGGCCCAGGAGGATGTCCTCATCCGGGATGTCCGAAGCCGGAGAGTAGATCTCGTTGTTCACCCACGACGCACTACCCGAAAGGTTCAGGGACAGCCCCCGGGAGATCCGATAGTTGAGGTTGCCGCCGAATCCCATGGCGTAGAGACCGGTGTCATGGAGGTACTGGGAAACGTCCATCCCGAACCCGGCGTTGCCCCACTGCTCCCGGGCGTTGTATTGGATCCCCAATCTATGCCGAGGGAGGGTCTCCTCTTCCACGCCGAACACCGTTTTCTCAATGTAGTTGGCGTGCTCCACCCCCGCCTGGTAATGGGCGATGAGCTGACGGCGGTTCGCCTCGGCGTAGGGGTAGTAGTTGTACTCGATGGCAGGGGCGATCTCCACCTGCGCGTGCCGGTTCCGGTTCACCGAGCTCCGGGCTCCGGCGTCCACCCCCACGGAAATGTGATTCGTGACACTCCGAACGACGAGGGCGCTGGCCCGCCAGTCATCCCGGTCGTCCCGGACCTCCCTCCCGTCGGCAAGCTGACGCCGGTTGCGTCGGAAATCCACCTGACTGGAAAACCTGAGCTTCCAGTCCTCGGTGACCCGGTCCGCATCGAAGCTTGGGTTCACCCGACTGTCGGTGCGCGTCTCCCGGAGATCCATGTTCCCGGAGAGGCCCACCTCGAAGACCCAGTAGTTCCAGGGATCCGGGTAACCGGCGGCCTCGCCGTCGGCCTCCGACTCGCCGTTGACTCCGTTAAAGGCGCTGATGTCTCCGTCGAAGGACAGAGCCAGGTCCTCGCCAAGCCCCGCCTCCACGGCGTACCGCATTAGACCGAGCCGGAGGGCCTGCGTCAGGCCGTCCCGGTTCTCGGCCATGACGCTGTTCCCGGAGGCCGTGAAGGTGATGGCGTCGGACAGGTGCTCCATTTCACCCAGGCCCACGAAGTCCAGGGTGTAACGTTGACCCCCACCGCCGGCGGATTCGCTGGTGACGATGACGTGGACATCGGAGTCGGCCCGGTCCCGGGCCCAGTTCACGAACTGGATCTCGGTTCGAAAATGCGAACGATCACACCCCCAGATCCGCCCCTGGCAGTCCAGGAAGACCATGGGGGCGCTTCTGGTGTTCATCGAGGTTCCGAGCTGAGCTTCCGAGGGAGCGGGGGTGGCCAGAAGGAGGGCCAGGGCCACGGTTCCGCCCACCAATCCCGCAGTGAGAGCGCCGACGAGCGTGGGCCAGGAGGGGACCGATTTATCTTGTTCCATCACGGGAATCGCCGGTGTTAGTTCTGGAATCGACCTCCCGCTCCGTCGGGCTCCGTACGAAGGGGAGAGGGGTCTCCGGTTCTCGTCACATCATGTCAAAGGGGCCGTAGGCCGTGCTTTCGTTTCACACGACAGCCGGCGCAAGGTTCCCCATCCTGCGCTGCCCACTTCGTGCATCGAAGGCCGGGGCCGCCTCAATACTCCCGGTCGCCGGTCCCAATGAAGGCCCTAAGACCCTGTCAGGGAATGACTTCCACCTCCACTTCCAGTGGGCCTATAGAGAGGCCATAGGGCGTGCCCAGCGGGCCGGGCTCCGAGTGGGCCAGCGCCCGGAACCCTTGTCCAGGCCGTAGCTTGACTCGATGTCCTTCCACCTCTACTGCAACTTCATTCGGCTGGTTCCGGCCGACATAGTGGAGGAGGTGAAGGAAGTACCACCGATCGAAGAGCTCGCCTTCAGGAAGGGTGCCCTCGTCGCCATCCACCGCCAGCGCCCGTTTCGAGGGATCCGGAGCCACCTCCATGGACTCCAGGTCCACCCGGTCGCCGGGTCCCAGAAGGTGGATCCGGAGGCCACGACCCGCCGCAGGAGAGGTCGGATCCCCCACGGCGGAGCGACCATCCAGCAGGATCACGCCGGACGCCCCCACCACCCGACCCTCCCTTCCATCCAACACCAAGGCCGCATCCTCGTCCACCCCCCACCCCACGGAGATGTCCTCCTGCTCCAGGATGGCCACCATCAACCGCCCGATGCGACCTCGGGCCAGGAAGTGCTGATCCACCGGAGTGCCCGGCAGGAAGCTCATGCCCTGGGTGAGCAGAACTCCGGCGTTCTCCCCAGGATCCCGGACGCCGGAGCGGAAGGCCCCTTCGCTGTCGCCTCCGGCGATCATAGGATCGGACATCATGGCCGCTCCAGCGCTGGAGCCGGAGAGCACGGCACCGGCGCGAAAACGCTCCATGACGGCCTCATATGCCGGCGTGGGGATCCCGTTGGGGAGGAACAAGTCCACTACCCGGGACTGCGCCCCTCCGGTGAAGAAGAAGCCGGAGCACTCCCGTAGCTCCTGCGCCACATTCGGGTCATGGGCCCGCTCCGGCGAGTCGGAGGGAAGGTAGACCCCGCGGGCCGCACCTTCTCCACCCCAATGCTCGATCCGCTCCACGGCGCTTTCCATAGAGCTACGGGGATTTCCACCTGCGGTGGGAATCACACAGACCGGGCCGTCCCCCGCTCTCCCATCCAGAACCTCCCGGTAAACGGCCTCGTTAGAGGGCGAAAGAGAGCCCCCAATGATAACCAACCGACCCAGCCCGTCCTCCCCCGGCACCGGGGCGGGAAGCTCGGGAGCCGGGTTGGACGCACTACCACACCCTGCCGCCAGAAACGAAATGAGGCCCAGCACAACCACCAGGTTGAACCGTATCACGAGACACCTCCCGGATCGGGCACATCCCAAGAAGGACGCCGCCGGTAGAGACCGAACGGCCTAAGACTCGACTCCCGACAATGGAGCCGTTCCACGGATTCGGTCAAGGTGAAACTCTTGCCCCGGCGGATTTCCGCTTCTACCGTCCACGAACTGTAGGACCCTGTACCGTCGACCTCATTCGCCACTTTTCGATATGACTCGACCCGCACCCCGCAGCCACTGGAGACGTGCCTAATGGAAAAGGGACCCGAACACCTGTCAGAGCTCCGGAGCACGGCGGAGGCAATGGTCGCCCCGGGAAAAGGCATCCTGGCCGCCGACGAAAGCACGGGGACCATCACCCGTCGCTTCGCGGCGGTGGGAGTGGAGAGCACGGAAGGGAACCGGCGAGACTATCGTGAGCTGCTTTTCCGCTCGCCAGGGATGGGCAAGTTCATCAGTGGGGTGATCCTCTTCGATGAGACGATCCGGCAAGAGGCGGCGGACGGGACGCCGCTGGTGGACATCCTGAAGGAGCAGGGAGCCATCCCGGGGATCAAAGTGGACCGAGGCGCGAAGCCCCTGGCGGGCGCCCCCGAGGAAACGGTGACGGAGGGCCTCGACGGACTTCGAGGCCGGCTGGAAGAATATCGGGGGATGGGCGCCCGATTCACGAAGTGGCGAGCCGTCATCCGGATCGGGGACGGCATTCCCTCCGACTATGCCATCGACGTGAACGCCCACGCCCTGGCGCGGTACGCCGCATTGAGCCAGGAGGCCGGTCTCGTTCCCATCGTGGAGCCTGAGGTCCTCATGAATGGGGACCATTCCCTCCAGCGGTGCTTCCAAGTCACGGAGGCCACCCTCCGGGAGGTGTTCTACCAGCTCCGGGGGCAGCGGGTGGCGCTGGAAGGTATGGTGCTCAAGCCGAACATGGTTCTTTCGGGTTCCGACGCTGCTCACCGGGCCGGGCCGGAAGAGGTGGCGGAGGCTACCCTGGACTGCTTCCTCCGCACGGTTCCCGCCGCAGTTCCGGGGGTGGCCTTCCTTTCGGGGGGCCAGAGCGACGAGGAGGCCACGGTGAACCTGGACGCCATCAACCGGCGAGCCCAGGAGATCCAGGCTCCCTGGGAGCTGACGTTTTCCTACGGTCGGGGGCTCCAGGCGGCTCCGCAGAAGGCGTGGAGCGGGAAGGCGGAGAACGGGGAGAAGACCCAGGAGGCCTTCCTCAACCGAGCTCGCCTCACCAGCGCCGCACGAAAGGGAGCCTACTCCGCTGCCGAGGGGGTTCGGGCTTGACTCAAGTGCCCCGCAGAGGCCCAGGAGGGATGGGTGGCAACGGCCGGGGGTGAGGCGGGGGAGCCCAGGGCCTTCACGGAAGAGCTGCGGAGAGCGGCGCAGGGCCTTTGGGACGCCCAGTTGGAGCACCCCTTCGTCGTGGGGCTCGCCGACGGCTCCCTGGAAGAGGAGCGATTTCGCCGCTGGGTGAGGCAGGACTACCTGTACCTGAAGGAATTCGCCCGGGTCTTCGCATGGGCCGCCGCGAAGGCGAGCCGACTGG
>SKZC01000107.1 GCA_007127575.1 Gemmatimonadota bacterium | reverse complement strand
TGCGGGAAGACCCTCACTTTAATTTCAGGGGCGACCCGGATGTGACCATGCTCCAGCGGCCGAATGAAATGTTAATAGAGACCCCGGGGTACTACTATGTTGACCGGGCCTTTTTTCAGTTTCATGAAGACTATCTTCACACCATCATCATGCTCCTGGACACCCGCCCCCTGAGCGACGGAAGCCTGGCCCTGATCCTCCAGTTCGCTCCCGGGGTGACCCTCAAGGAGCGGATTCGCAGCGAGGGCCCCCTCCCCTTCGAAGAGGTGGAGCAGGTCCTCCGCAACCTGGCCCAGGCGCTGGGCTACGCACACCACCAGCGGATCGTTCACCGGGATGTCAAGCCGGAGAACGTGTATCTGGACGACGAGGCCGGAGTCGCTCGGCTGGCGGATTTCGGGATCGCCCGGCCGTGGGACAGTGACTCGGGACTCACCCTGCCGGGAACCGCCATCGGAACACCCACCTACATGTCGCCCGAACAGGTGGACGGCCAAAGCCTGGATGGTCGGAGCGATCTCTACAGCCTGGGTCTCGTGGGATGGGAGATGCTCACCGGGCGGCAGCCCTGGGAGGGAGAGAGCCTCTACAACATCATTTACAAACAGAAGAACGAAGAGCTCTCGCCTCTGGACCAACTCCGGGGAGGGGTCCCCGAGAACCTGAAACGGGCGGTGGAGGGAGCGCTGGCAAAGGCCCCTGCGCAGCGGTGGTCCGACGCCGAGGCATTCCTCCAATGTTTGGGTATGAGCTCGGAGGAGCTCATGGGATCGACCCCGCCGGTCCAGGTTCCCGACACCACGGACGTCCCCCGGTCGGGAGCGAGGACGTGGGCGACCAGGCTGGCGGCAGCCGTGGTGCTGGTAGGCGGCGTCCTCATCCCATCAGGCCCGGAGCGGTACGCCGAGTCCATTCTCGGTTTTCTGAGCCCATCGGCCACCACGACGAATGTCGATCTTCAGCCGGCCCCTTCAGGCGGCGGGGAGGTGGCCCCCATCCTCCCCCGTCTCCAGGAGCCCACAGGGGTGCCGGACCCGGGTGCGGACACCTCCCCTGAAACCGTTTCGACGGAATCCGGAGAGGATGCGGCCGGCTTGCCGTCGGATGTCCGGCTCGTGGCGGCAGGCGGGGACGGGCAGGAGGGAAGTCCAGGTTCCAACCTTTCCGAGACCCTGGATGTCCGCGTCGAGGACGCGGAGGGAAGCCCCGTGGCCGGTGTCCAGGTGACCTTTCACGTCGCCTCAGGGGGCGGGACCGTGGATCCAGGGGCTGTGGAGACGGATGGGCAGGGGATGGCTCGCACCCTCTGGACGTTGGGCGGCTCGGAGGGCGTGCAGCAGGTGGAGGCGCGGATTTCCGGTGACCAGGACGAAGTCGCCGCACTTTTCCACGCCCAAGCGAGCCGGCCCTCCCTCCCGGTGAACGCCGGGGTGGTCACCGGGGGGCTCCACTCCTGCCGACTCCTTCCCTCCGGGGAGGTTCTCTGCTGGGGCGCGAACGACAACGGGCAACTCGGACTTGAGGGCCAGGGTCGACTCCTGGGGCCCTCCGGCCGCGTGGACCGCGAAGTCTTCGCCGTGGTGGCACCGGGCGTCGGGCACACCTGCGCATTGGACATGGAGGGTTGGGCCCTCTGCTGGGGTCAAAACAGCCACGGGCAGCTTGGAAACGAGGCCGCCGCTGCTGTCCGGCTTCCGGCGAGGGTCGCCAGCGATCTTCGCTTTTCCACTGTGCAGGCCGGCGCTGACCATACCTGCGCCCTCACCCCCGCCGGGGCCGCGTACTGCTGGGGTGGGAACACCCATGGTCAGCTGGGAGACGACAGTCGGACGGACCGTGCCGAGCCGGTGGAGGTCGCGGGCGTGTTCTCCTTCCGGACCCTGGCCACGGGCTGGAGCCACACCTGCGCCCTGGACGGCCAGGGTCGGGCCCACTGCTGGGGCCGCAACTCGTCGGGCGAGCTGGGGGTGGGGGATGATCGAGACCGGGTCCGCCCCAACCGGGTCTCCGGCGGGCATGACTTCACCGCCATCGCCGCCGGAAACGCCCACACGTGCGGCGTGAGCGTGCAGGGGCAGGTGCACTGCTGGGGAGCGAACGAGAGCGGGCAACTGGGGGACGGAACCACCGCGGACAGCCAGACCCCCGTGGCCGTAGACGACGACCAGAGATTCGTGCAGGTGGCGGCCGGTGGCGTCCACACCTGCGCCGTCACCTCGGAAGGCCATGCGTACTGCTGGGGCCGAAACGTCTACGGGCAACTGGGGGACGGCACAGCTCAGGACCGCACGTCGCCGACCCCCGTTGAGGGTGACCTCCGGTTTCGGTCCCTCCACTCCAAAGGGTCACACACGTGCGGCGAAACCCGAGATGGTTCCGTCTACTGTTGGGGCTACAATACGGAGGGTCAGCTCGGAGACGGCACCCGGCAGAACCGGCTTCGTCCCACTCCAATCGATGGAGAGGGAGAGTGAGGGTGGAACGCCGGGGAACGAGCGGGGGTCCTGAGGGGAGCGAGAAGGACTGACGACAGTGGAGTGGGTCCCTCCCCCGGAGGCCCCCATGGGGCGGGACCGGGGCCCGGGAGCGGGACCAGAATCGGAGTGGCGTGGTGCGTCTCCGTCGGCGAAGGGCATCCCGAAGGCGCGTGGATCGGAAGACTCTGTTCCTGGGAGGAGGGATCGCCCTCCTCGGAGGGGTTCTCTTGGTCTGGTTCGTGGTGGTCCCCTGGCCCCGGGGCCTCGAGAGCGGGGATCCCGGACCGACGGCGTTGATGGAGCAACGCACCCGGGAGGCCCGGGCCGCAGAAGAAACCCTGGAGATCCGACGGGAATGGGTGGCACTGGACGGGATCTCCTCCAACCTCACCCGGGCGGTGATCGTAGCGGAAGACCACCGGTTTCGGGAGCACACCGGGGTGGACTGGCTGGCGTTGGCGGAGGAGGTGGAGTGGGAAGGCGGGGACGACTTCTCCTGGCGATCCTCCAGCGACCGGGCCGCCCTTCGGCGAGCCCTCCGCTTCGTCTGGGATCATCGGGACGACCTTCGGGGCAGAAGCACCCTGACCCAGCAACTGGCGAAGAACCTCTACTTCGGCACCGAGAGAAGCCTCCTGCGGAAAGGGTTGGAGCTCGTCGTGGCTCGGCGCCTGGAGCGGCACCTGGAAAAGGATCGGATCCTGGAGCTCTACCTCAACGTGGCGGAGTGGGGACCCGGGCTTTTCGGGGCTGAGGCCGCATCCCAGGAATACTTCGGCCTGAGCGCCGGCGAGCTGAACCTCTTCCAGGCGGCAACCCTGGCGGCCACTTTGCCACACCCCCTCACGTCGAACCCTCACCGGGCCCCGAGACAGATGGAGTGGCGTCGGGCTATCCTGCTCCAACGTCTGACGCCGGCAGCCCCGGCCGCCCCCTCGGACCTGGACTGAGGGGAGGACACATCACGAGCCCGACCGGCACAGGGAGATTTCCCATGCGGACCTTTGCACGGACACCCGGGAGGGGCCGGGAAAACGAGTCGCCCTTTCCCGCCGAGGCCGGCCATAGGCACGGCCGGCGGAGCCACGGCCCGCACTCCCTCCTGGACGTTCAGCGTACGGTGGGAAACCGGGCGACCCTGCAGATGCTCGGAGACGAAACCGGGGGCCTCGAGGTCAGGATGCATCACCCCGGCGACCGGTACGAGCAGGAAGCGGAGCGGGCCGCCTCGGAGGTGATGCGCCCCAGTGGGCGGGGAGGCCTGCACCGCCAACCGCGGCTGAGCCCCCTCCCCGCCCCGGACGCTCGCCGGGCCATGGTGCCCTCGGTGGTGGGGAAGGTGCTGTCCTCGCCGGGGCGGCGCATGGACGCAGACACGAAAGAGGGGATGGAGTCGCTTTTCGGGCACGACTTTGGAAGCGTCCGAGTGCATACCGATGACCGTTCCGGCGAGTCGGCTCGAGTGGTGGGCGCCCGGGCCTACACGGTGGGTTCCCACGTCGTGTTCGGGAGAGGGGAGTACGCCCCGAGAACCGAAAGGGGGCGGCACCTTCTCGCCCACGAGCTCACGCACGTCCTCCAGCAGCGAGGGCACCCAACCTACCCTGGGGTCGTGCGAATGCAGCGACAGGTCCCCCGGGAGGTCACCGCTCAGGTAGGCCCCGTGTCGGGTCGTGGCGGGCTGAGTCACGATACATCCCGGAAGCGAATGTCCGTGATCATCCGGCCCGGGGACACGCTGCGTACCATCGCGCAGCGGCTGCTCCCGATCTGGAACAACGCTGAACCCTTCACACCCCCCGGAGCATCTGAGCCCCGGCCGGTGACCCAGCTCACGGAGGAAGAGCTCGCGAAAGGCCTTCTCGTTTACAACCGGTACTATCTGGGCGTCCCGTCCATGACCGAATGGAAAGTGGGCCTCCGATTCCCGCTCCCCGTAGAGGTCCATCGGCAGACGGGCGAGCGGACGCTTCACCCCGACTTGATAGCGGCCTGGGCCGACAGCTTTGACCCGGACTGGCTGCCTTTGCTGGACACGACTCCGGAAGCCACGGAATCACCGTCATCCGACGAGCTAGAGGAATCGGTGGAGGCCTTCCTCCAGGAGACCTCCTCCCCGCTGGCGCAGGGGGTTCATCTCGCGGCCCGTGCCATGAGGAATGCGCCGGAGGCCGAGCCCTTCATCGCAGAGGCGTTCCGGCTGGCGGACCTGGAAGCATTCGATCTGGCGCTGGCGTTCATGGATCAATTGGTGATCCACCAGTTCGACGTCCTGGCCTCCCAGACCGCCGGACAGGGGATCATCGACACGATCCGCGGCGCCCTGGCGGATGCACCGTCGACTCTGAGCTCCGCCCAGCAAGCCAGCCTGGCTCGGACCAACCGGCTGCTGAGCCGTTCGGGGGCCTTCTCCGCCGAGACCGCGGAGGAGTTCCGGAACATCTACGTGGTCATGGTACCGGGTCCCATGTATTGCATGAACGCCGTGTACGAGGGGTTCGAGGCCCTCTTCTCCGAAGGGGTCTCCCGGTCCATCCAACGTCAGGTGGGTCGGAAGTCGAGGGAGCTCATGCGCCGCACGGGCCGTAATACGAACCACATGAATCGGATCATGGAAACGGTCCGAGCCCGGGGCTCGGCAGGTCGGGAGACACAACTCGTTTACCGCAGGGGTCGGGACACCTGGGAGCCGGACCCGGAGGCGACGGTGCTGGGGATGATCGATCCCACGGTCCCAGGCTGGTACTTCTTCGGCCTGTCGCTACATGCCGCCTACCACTCCGTCATCCTGGCCGTGGACAACACCGATGCCGCCGGCCCTCGCATCTTCTGGATGGATCAACACTCCCGCGGATTCGACAACGAGGTCACGGGGGCGCTGATGAATGAGATGCGGCGCTACACGCCTGGTTACGGCTGGGCGGCTTCACGGCTCTGGCAGATCATGCCCCATGCGGACACCGTCATCGTTCTGGACTAGCGTCACCCGGAACGAAGAGTCGGGGCCGAGGACGTTTGACCTCTCCCCCCTACTTCTCCGAATCCACCCTCTCCCCCGAAAGGAACTCCACAAGTGCCGGGTTGAGCTGATCCGGGGCCTCCCAGTGCGGGTTGTGGCCAACGTTGGGAAAGAGTACGAGGTGCCCGTCCGGAAATGACTCCGCTGCGTCCCGGGCGAGAGCCGGGAAGTCGGGCCAGAGGTTGTCCTCTTCCCCTCCGATGACGAGGGCCGGGGCCTCGATCTGGGGCCAATCGTAGACGATGGGAGTGCCGCGCATGATATCCCCATTCAGGGCCCGGATCATGGCGAGCCGTGGCCACTCGGCGCTGAGACCCCACCCGTAGTGGATGCGCACGTACTCGAGGTAGGCATCATCCCACTCGTGAACGTGCCCCCGGATGGTACCCAGAGCCGCCTCATAGCTCCGTTCAGCAGCAGGCTGAGGCTCGCTCCATCCGCGTCCCGCCCGACCGTCGGCCATCCCGATGGAGTTGACCAGGGCGATGTGGGTCGTCCGTTCCGGATAGGAGAGAGCGAAGCGTGTGGCCACCATTCCTCCGAAGGAATGCCCCACCACCGCCGCTTCGGCGATGCCCAGGTGGTCCAGGACGCGCAAGGAGTTGTGAGCGTGCATGTCCAGGGTGTAGGGGATGATGGGCTTTGCGGAGCGCCCGTACCCGATCTGATCGATGGCCACCACCCGGAAGCCGGCCTCACTCAGGGCGGGGATGGTCTCCTCCCAGGAAGAGGCGAAGTAGTTGCCTCCGTGGAAGAGAACCACCACTTGTCCGTTTGCCTCGCCGGCGGGTGCCACGTCCATGAAGGCTATTCGGACGTCTTTGCCGAAGAGGGTGAACTCCGCGTAGGAGACCGGATAGGGGTAGGGTACGTCCTCCAGGCTTATGGAGACGGGCCCCCAGTCCGCTGGCGGCGACTCGGGAGGGGACTGTCCCATAGCCGCAGGGGCCAGGGTCAACATCAAGCCCCACGTCAGGGTGAGTGTCAGGTTCAACGGCGTCCAGCTCGCTCCCGTCGCTTCCGTGCCCATGTTCGCCCCCTCCGGTCTGCGCCGGCCCAACCGGCCTTGCATCTCGTGAGATGGCCCGGCGGCGGCCCCTCTCGGTGGCTACCGCGCCTCCTCGACACCTCCATGTAGGATGCGAACCCGAAGGGTGTGAGGCCAGGGGTGGGAAGTCAGCCGACGAGCACGGTTGGGGGTCCGCTT
>SKZC01000421.1 GCA_007127575.1 Gemmatimonadota bacterium | reverse complement strand
GACCCGAATGCCCCCACCTGGAAGGGCTCGTCCATCCGCACGGCCCCCAGCTTGAGGGCCGCACCCCGTGCGATGTTCCCCGTCACGAGCCCCAGTGCCACGTCCCGCCTCCCCTCCAGGGCACCCACCAGATCCGGCACCCCGGGGAGGAGTCGCGGCGGATCCCCGGGGATCCGCCGCTCCATCTCCCCCAGGTAGCGTTCCCAGAGCTCATCCAGGCCGGACTCCACCCGGTCCTTGGGGATGCCGGCATCCCCAAGGAGCTCCTGTGCGATTTGAGGGTCCGTCTTCCCCGAGAAGCTCCACTCGTCCACCCGGCCGGCGGTTCCGAATACTCCTTCCAGCGCCTGACGAAAGGCAGTCTTGGCCGGCCCACCTCGAAGGAGGGTTCCGTCGATGTCGAAGAGAAGCAAGATGGGCATGACGCTTCCTACGCTCCGGGTTCCCGTTCGGGTCCGACTCCCGCCGGCCCGGATGGCCTCCGATCCCCGGGCGGCCCGTCCGCCACACTCCGCAGGATGGCCTCCTCCAGTGCGACCCGGGCCTGGACGCCCAGGGAGAGAACTCCGGGAGCGTTCCCTCTCTCGTCTTCCATTGCGGTGGAGAGAGCGACCACCACATCCCCATCATAGGGGGTGTTCACCGGCGTGATCCTTCGGGGAAGCGCCGTGGACGCCATTCGGGCCAGACGACCGAGCTCTACCTTCCCCAGCGGCGCATCCGTGGCCACCACGGCCAGCGTGGTGTTCCGAAGTCCCAGCTCCATAGCGCCTTCGTCCTCCTCCCCCTCCAGGAGGTATCGGTCCGTGTCCAGAAACCCGCCATCGGGCCCCAGGGCACCGGCGAGGATCCGGCCGTCCCGATCCACCACGTCTCCCAGAGCGTTGGTCACCGTCAGGGCTCCCACCTTGTACGCCCCTCCACCGACGAGAGTCGAGCCCACACCTCCAGCCGAAGAGTGCTCCTCCCCGCGGATCCGGCCCACCCGGGCCCCGGCGCCTGCCCCTACCCGACCCTCCTCCACCCGCTGATCCGAGGCCGCCTGGCAGGCGGCTCGACCGGTAGTCCGATCCGGCCGGCCTCGTCCAGGAGCGAGGTCGTAGATCACCGCAGCGGGCACGATGGGTACGGGCCCGCCTGCGGTCTCGTATCCCTGCCCTCGATCCACGAGCCAGTCCGAGACGCCATCCGCCGTGGAAAGCCCCATAGCGGAGCCCCCTGTGAGGACCACTGCGTCCAGGAATGGGACCAGATGGTCCCCACGGAGGACGGGCATCTCCCGGGTGCCGGTGGCGGTCCCTCGGAGCTCCGCCGCCCCGCGAAAGGGCCCCAGGAGGACCGTGACACCACTTCCTCCCCCGGGGACCGAGGCGTGCCCCACTCGGATGCCGCCGACCCCGGTGAGGGTGGCGTTTCCTTCCGTCACGCCACCAGTTCCGTCAGCAAGGTCGGGTCCAGGTTTCCTCCGCTCAGGACCACTACCACCTTCCGCCCCTCTACTTCTACTGCCCCCGTCATCACCGCCGCCACCGAGGCCGCTCCGGAGAACTCCACCACAAGCTTTCTCCGACGGAGGAGCTCCCGGGCGGCTTCCCGGATCGCCGGGTCGGGAACCGTCACCACCTCGTCGAAGAGGGCCTGAAGGTGGTGGTAGGTGAGATCACCGGGCCGCACCGGCGCCAGGCCGTCGGCGATGGTGTCGATCCGGTCCAGAACCACCGGCCGTCCCGCCTCAAGGGAGGCGGACATGGAGGCCGCCCCCTCCGCCTCTACACCGACGAGACGAGCCTCCGGCCGAAGCGCCCGCACCACCACACCCCAGCCGCTGGCCAGTCCTCCTCCTCCCACCGGCACGACGAAGGTGTCGGCCTCGGGCCAGTCCCGGACCGCCTCCAACGCCGAGGTCCCCTGGCCGGCGATGATCCGAGGGTCGTCGAAGGGAGGCACCATGGTTAGACCCTCCCGGGCCTGGATCTCCTCGGCTCGCTCCTGGCGCTCCCGGGACGTGGTTCCCTCGAAGACCACGTCGGCCCCCAGGGAGCGGGCCCCGTCTCGCTTGATGGTCGGGGCGGTGACGGGCATGATCACCACCGAGCGAACCCCCTGGATCCCCGCTGCGTAGGCTACAGCCTGGCCGTGATTCCCGGAGGAATAGGTGATTACACCCGCCTCCAGGGCCTCCCGGGAAAGACTCCGCAGGAAGTTCAGCGCCCCGCGAGCCTTGAAGGAACCGGTGTGCTGGAGGGACTCACACTTGAGACGAAGCTCGCTTTCCGTCTCCCGGGAGAGGATGGGGTGGGGGAGGAGAGGGGTCCGGATGACCTTACCCTCCAGGGCGGCAGCGGCCTCCTCCACTGCCTCCAGGGACACCAGGGACCGGCCGGTCCCCGGGATCTTCTCGGCCCCCGAGGTCACCGCATCACCCCTGCTCACCCTCCGGCCCACCCTCCTTCCCTTCTACGCCTACACCGGTGGCGGGCCCGGTCTCTTCCGCGCCGTCTCCGGTGACGGCGTGTACCTCCGCCTCGTCCCCGTTCTCCTCGGGCACGATCCGCGCCACATCCATCACCTGGTCCCCGTCGTCCAGGCTGAGGAGACGCACCCCCTGGGTGGCCCGGCCGATCTCCCGAATTCCCTCCACCGGCTGCCGGTTCACCACGCCGTTGCGGGTGATGATCATGACCTGCTCTTCCGGGAGAACGCCCTTGATGTCCACTACCTTCCCGGTCTTTTTGGAGAGCTTCATGTTGATGACGCCCTTCCCCCCCCTTTTCTGCAGGCGGTAGGCCTCCACCGACGTTCGCTTCCCCATCCCTTCCTCGGTGACCACCAGGAGGGTGGAATCGGGCCGAACCACCACCATCCCCACCACCACGTCCCCAGACGCCAGGGAGATCCCTCGCACACCCTCGGTGACCCGTCCCATGGGCCGGCAATCCTCTTCGGGAAAGCGGATGGCCATCCCATCCCGGGTGGCCAGCATGACCTCGCTGGACCCGTCGGTGATCTTCACGTCGATGAGCTCATCTCCCTCCCGCACCTTGATGGCGTTGAGCCCCACTTTCCGAATGTTGCCGTAGGCGGAGAGCGCCGACTTCTTCACCACTCCCTCACGGGTGCAGAAGAGGAGGAACCGGTCGTCGGTGAACTCCCGCACCGGAACGATGGAGGCGATGTCGTCCTCGGCCTCCAGCTCCAGGAGGTTCACGATGGGTTTGCCCCTGGACTGCCGCCCCGTCTGCGGAATCTGCCACACCTTGATCCAGTGACAGCGCCCCTTCCGGGTGAAGATCATGAGCACATCGTGGGAAGAGGCCACGAAGAGGTGCTCCACCCAATCCTCGTCCTTGGTCCCCATCCCCCTGAGACCACGCCCTCCCCTCCGCTGAGCCCGATACGTGTCGGAAGGAAGTCGCTTGATGTAGCCCTGGCGGCTCAGCGTGATCACCATCTCCTCATCGGCGATGAGGTCCTCCATGCGGAGGTCCGAGGTCTCGCCGATGACCTCCGTGCGTCGGTCGTCACCGAACCGTTCCGCCAGGTCGGTGAGCTCCTCCACCAGGACCGCCATCCGGCGCTCCCGGCTGCCCAGAATCGCCTCCAGCTCCTGGATCCGGGCACGTACCTCGGCCAACTCCGTCTCCAGCTTGTCCATCTCCAACGCCGTGAGCCGAGCCAGCCGCATGTCCAGGATCGCCTTGGCCTGGCGCTCCGACAGCTCGAACCCGTCCTGGAGGCGGGTGGAGGCTGTATCCGTGTCCGGAGAGCCTCGGATGACCTTGATCACCTCGTCGATGGCGTCGACGGCGACCTTGAGCCCCTCCAGGATGTGCTCCCGGGCTTTGGCCTTCCGAAGGTCGAACTCACTCCGGCGCACCACCACCGTGTGACGGTGTTCGATGAAGTGGAGGAGCATCTGCCGGAGGGACATGACCCGAGGGACGCCGTCCACCAGGGCCAGGAGGATGGTCCCGAAGGTGGACTGCATCTGGGTGTGCTTATAGAGCTTGTTCAGCACCACCTCGGGGATGATGTCCCGCTTCAGCTCCACCACGATCCGCATCCCGTCGCGATCCGTCTCGTCCCGGAGTGCGGAGACCTCGGTGATCTTCTTTTCCCGCACCAGCTCGGCGATCTGCTCGATGAGTCGAGCCTTGTTCACCATGAAGGGGATCTCGCGGATGACGATGCGCTCGCCTCCTCCCTCCATCTCTTCGATCTCCGCCTTGGCCCGCATGACGATCCGGCCCCGACCCGTGCGGTAGGCATCCCGGATCCCGTCCCTCCCACAAATGAACCCACCGGTGGGGAAGTCCGGACCCGTGATGAGGGCCTCCAGCTCCTCCTGAGGAAGCTCCGGGTCCCGAATGAGGGCCACCAGGCCGTTCACCACCTCCCGCAGGTTGTGCGGTGGGATGTTCGTGGCCATCCCCACCGCGATCCCGCTACTCCCATTCACCAGGAGGTTAGGAAGCTTGGAGGGGAGGACGGTGGGCTCATCCAGCCGGTTGTCGAAGTTGGGGGCGTAGTCCACCGTCTCCTTTTCGATGTCCTCCAGGAGCTCGGTGGCCACGGCTGTGAGTCGGGCCTCGGTATACCGGTATGCCGCCGCGGAATCGCCGTCCACCGACCCGAAGTTCCCCTGTCCGTCCACCAGCGGGTACCGGAGGGAGAAGTCCTGGACCATCCGCACCATGGCGTCATAGACCGCCGAGTCACCATGGGGGTGGTACTTCCCCAGCACCTCTCCCACTACGGAGGCGCTCTTCTTGTAGGGTCGGCCGGGCCCCAGACCCAGCCCGCTCATGGCGTAGAGGATGCGTCGATGTACAGGCTTCAGACCGTCTCGAACGTCCGGGAGGGCCCGTTGCACGATGACGCTCATGGAGTAGTCGATAAACGACTCCCGCATCTCGTCTTCCAGGAGTCTAGCGAGCACTCGTTGCCCGTTATCAGGGTCCATGAATTCGCCTAGTTGGAGGAAGCTGTGATGGAAGGTACCCGACCGTCGGCACCCGGCCCGTCAGACCGTTGACGGAGGGGGGGCGTCGGTGGGGGGCCGGATGGGGGACCCGTTGCCGCCGGCGGTGCCAAAGTCCGACGGAGCGAACCCGTTGTTATAGCCTGAAAAATAACGGGTTTAGGCCCCTCCGTGCAACCTTCCGGAGCCTGCGGAAGGCGGGTCGCTCCGCCCCTTCCTTCCGGGTGTCGACCGCGGGTCAGTCCCCCTGCACCGGAACGGCCAGGAGCTCCCGGAGATACCGTCCCGTCAAGCTCTCCGGGGACTCCACCACCTGCTCCGGTGTCCCCATGGCCACGATCCGTCCCCCCTTCTCCCCGGCGCCCGGCCCGAGATCCACCACCCAGTCCGCCATCTTCACCAGATCCAGGTTGTGCTCGATGACCACCACCGTGTGTCGGGCTTCCACCAGGCGGTTCAGAACCTGAAGAAGCTTGCGGACATCCTCCCCGGAAAGCCCGGTGGTGGGCTCATCCAGAAGGTACAGCCGGCGCTCTCCCCGGCCGGACGCCCCGGAAAGCTCCCGTGCGATCTTCAGCCGCTGGGCCTCCCCTCCCGAGAGGGTATTGGCGGCCTGACCCAGGCGAAGGTAGCCCAGGCCCACCTGTTGAAGGTGCCAGAGGGACTGGCCCAAACGGTCTTCCCGAATGAAAAAGTGGATGGCCTCATTCACCGTGAGCTGAAGGATCTCGGCGATGTTCCGGTCCTTGTAGCGCACGTCCAGGATCTCGCTCCGGAAGCGGGTCCCCCCACAGGCGTCGCATGGGACGTAGACGTCGGCCATGAAGATCATCTCCACCTCCACCTGCCCCGCCCCTCTACACTCCTCGCATCGCCCGCCGCTGACGTTGAAGGAGAAGTCCCGGGCCCGGTATCCTCGCTTCCGGGAGAGGGGAAGCTCGGCGAAGAGGTGGCGCACCTCGCCCCAGGCCTTGATGTAGGTCACCGGGTTGGATCGGGGAGTACGGCCGATGGGGGACTGATCCACCAGCACCACCCGGTCCAGCCGGTGGGCCCCCTCCAGCGCCTCGTACTCTCCGACCTCCTCCCCCAGGTGCTCCTTGGCGCCATTTCCCTCCTCGTTGAGCTCACTCTCCAGAGCCCGGTAGAGGATGTCGTGGACCAGGGTGGACTTGCCCGACCCCGAGACTCCGGTGACCGCGGTGAGGGCCCCCAGGGGCACCTCCAGGTCCACCCCATCCACATTGTGAAGGCGCGCCCCCAGGAGCCGGATCCGGTGCTCGTTCACGGGGCGCCGCGTCCGTGGGGGCTGGAGGCCGCTCCTGTGGGAGAGGAAGCGTCCAGTGGCGGTGTCCGCCTCCTCCAACTCTCCTGGAGGCCCCTGAAAGACCACCTGTCCTCCCTTCTCCCCGGAGGCAGGTCCCAGCTCCACCACGTGGTCGGCGGCGCGGATGGCCTGCGGGTCGTGCTCCACCACCAGGACCGTGTTTCCCCCATCCCGAAGCCGACCCAGAAGGCTCAGCAGGGCCCCCGTGTCCCTGGCGTGAAGCCCGATGGTGGGCTCGTCCAGGACGTACACGGTATCCACCAGATTCGCCCCCAGGGAGCTGGCCAGGGTGATCCGCTGGGCCTCCCCGCCGGAAAGGGTTCGGGCCTGACGGTTCAGCGCCAGGTACCCCAGCCCCACCTCCACCAGAAAGGCCCCCCGAGCCCGCAGCTCCCGGAGGAT
>SKZC01000432.1 GCA_007127575.1 Gemmatimonadota bacterium | reverse complement strand
CCCATGATCTCCCGGGACGAATCGACCCCACCGGCTCGACGAGCCCGGCGGGGTCGGGAGAGCTGAAGCGCTGCCCAGGCCTTCTTCAGGCCGCTTTTTCCAGCTCGAAGAAGAAGCGGTCTTCACCTAGAGCCGGTTGGAGGTCGTCCAACCAGGTGGCCTTCCGGTCGAAGCGGGCGAAGAAGGGGCGGCCCACCCATTCGGGGTTTCGGGCCTGGAGAAAGTCCAGGACGAACACCTTCTCGCCACGTACTGAAGCCGTCCCCAGGACCCGGACCTTCCCCGGATGGGCGGACATGGAAGGACCTCGAACGGTGCGGCCAAGTCCCGAGAGGTTTTGGAAGGCACCCTGGAAGATCTCGTGGGCGCGGAAGAGGGGGACTTCGAAGTATTTCTTGGCCCCCGTATCCCGCTCCACGAACATGTAGTAGGGGACGAGACCCAGCCGGACTCCGTCTTGCCAGAGTTCGGTCCACGCCCCCACAGAGTCGTTCACGTGTCGGATGAGGGGGGCCTGCATTCGCACCTCGGCACCGGTGTTTCGGATCCGGCGGAGGGCCTCACGAGCCGGCTCCGTAGCCAGTTCCACCGGATGGCTGAAGTGCCCCATGATGGCCAGGTGCTTCCCTGAGGCCACGACCTCCTCGAAGAAGCGCAGGCAGTCGTCGGCGTCGTCGTCGGTAAGGAAGCGATAGGGCCAGTACGCCGGCGACTTCGTCCCAATCCGGATGGACTGGAGGGAATCGATTTCGGCGGAGAGGAGAGGCTCCAGGTAGGCCCTGAGCGCCTTCGTCTTCATGATCATGGGATCTCCGCCGGTGACCAGAACATCGGTGACTTCCGGGTGGGCCCGGAGGTACGCTACGAGGTCGTCGGTCTCCCGAGCCTCAAACTTGATTTTCGGGTTACCCACGAACTGAGCCCACCGGAAGCAGTACGTGCAATAGGCGTGGCACGTTTGCCCCCGAGCCGGAAAAAAGAGGACGGTTTCGTCGTATTTGTGCTGCATCCCGGGGAGGCGCCGCCCGTCCAACTCCGGGACGTTGTCGGTCATCTGGCCCGCGGGGTGCGGATTCAGCCCCATTCGGATTTCATCCACCACGGCCCGGAGCTCCGTTCTGGGCGCCTTCCGCTCCAACAGCGCCTCTACCTGTCGGAACTCGCGGTCGTCCAGCATGGCTCGTTGGGGAAAGGTGAGCTGGAACATGGGGTCCTCGGGAACCCGGTCCCAGTCGATGAGCTGGTTCATGACGTACTCGTTCACCCGGAACGGGAGGACCTGGGAGACCACTTCCACCGCCCGGCGCAACTCCGGGTCTATGCGACTCCATTGGTCGTAGCGGTGGATGGTTCGGTTCGTCACTGCCCGGTAGCGGTCATGGGTGGGTTCCATCTGCTGGCTCTGCCGCATGTCTCACTCCGTTCGGAATGGTATCGGCTCCAGCGCGGGGGGACGGCGCGCCGGAGGCACATACGAGGAGACGTCGGCTGGAGCCCCGGAGTGACCGGTCCGGGTTGGGCCCAGGGCCGGGGGGAAGGTCCGGCCACAGGCCGACCCGTCCACACTCGGGGGAGGCCGGCGCCTCAGAAGTTCACGATGTAGGTTAGAAAGCCCGCTGGGAGTCCGACCCCGTCCGACTCCGGTTCGAGGCCTTGCTCGACAGCAGGGCTCCGAGGTAGATGCGCCTCATAACTATGCGGGTACGCCTCAGGCGCTGCAATCCGCGATTGCTACCCCCGTCCGATTCTCAGGGTCCGGGTCCGTGGCGTCGGCGCCACACCGCGGGATGCGTTGCGAGCACTCACTCTTGGGGCATCCGGGGGCTCTCATCCACGGTGCGCGCGGGACTCGGGCAGGACGGCCACGTCATGGGCTCGCCGGTTTGGGGGCTCCTGGGCATCACCGTCCGCTGGGCTCGCGAGACCCGCTCAGGGTCTTCGGAAGCCAGGTACACCAAGGACGCGATGAGCACCGCGTTGTTCATCACGTCGTCCAGCACCACCTTGTCGAAGGTGTCCCGGTTCGTGTGCCAGGTGTAGGTGAAGTAGTCCCACGTCAGGGCCGACAGGTTGAATGCCGGCGCCCCCCAGCAGACAAAGGCGGCGTGATCGGTCCCTCCGGATGAGGGGGTTCCCGGAAGGGTGAGGTCGATGTGCTCGGTGACCTCGTGGGGGACCTGGGCCAGCCATCTCCCGAAGTGCGTCCCGGCCTCGACGAATCCCTGCATGGAGATGTTCACCACTCGCCCGGTTCCGTTGTCCTGATTGAAGAGGGCCTGGAGGTTCTCCACCACCTGCGGGTGGTCTTCGGCGAAGGCCCGGGACCCATTCAGTCCCTGCTCCTCTCCGCCCCAGTGACCCACCTTGATGGTCCGTCGGGGGTTCGGATACACCTCGCGGATGATCCTCATCACCTCCATCATGAGGACCGTGCCCGTTCCGTTGTCCGTGGCTCCGGAGGAACCGTCCCACGAGTCGAAGTGCGCCGAAAGCATGACGTACTCATCCGGCTCCTCCGTCCCGGGGATGGTGGCGATGGTGTTGTAGACGGGAACCTCTCCCAGGAATTCGGCTTCGAAGTGCACCCGCAGCAGGGGGCCCTGGTCGTTTTCCGCGAGTCGAAAGACCAGGCCGTAATCCTCACAAGAGAGTTCGAAGGTTGGGATCTCCCGGGTCCGGGAGTCGAAGATGCGGTTCGCCCCCCACCCTCCAGACCAGTTCAGCGTCCCGATCCCCAGGGCTCCGGCATCCTGGAGCCGCAAGGGGAGCTCCTGAAAGGACGAGCCCGTGTTCTCCACGCGGACCTGCCAGGACTGGAACCAGTCCTGCCGCTCTTCTTGCATCCGCTGGAGGGATTCGGCGGTGGCGTATTCCTCCCAGTTCGAATTGGAGCGGCAGGTAGGATGGGACGGAGAAATGAGGACGAACCTTCCCTCGGCTTCAGGAAGCCACTGTTCGAACTCCTGTGGGTTGGCTACGTCTGGAAGGATCACCACCTCTCCCGTCACCGGTCCGTCGGTTCCCGGGCTCCAGGCCAGGTTCATCCCCTCCAGGCTTCGCACCCGGGGCTCCAGCAGATCGATGTGACTGATGCCCCGGTCCCACCCCAGCCAGGTGCCGTACTCCCGGTTCTCGGCCTGGATACCCCACTCCTCGTAGCGTTCCACGAGCCAGTCGTGGCCCCGATCGATCCCGGGGGCTCCGGTGAGTCGGGGGCCGATGGAGTCCATGAGCGTCTGGGCCAGCGGCTCGATGAGAGACCGGTTCATGGCCTCGTCCCAGATCTCTTCGAGGACGGGATCGTCCGTAGCCAGGGTCTGGGCTTCCACGCTCCGGGGAGCGGGCAAAGCCAGGGTGGCGACGAGAGTCGCCAGGAGCAAGGTGCGTCGCATCGTCATCTCCACGTTCGGATGGGTGCTCCAGAGTGGTGATGGAGGGGGGGCATACCCCTTCGGAATCGTCAATCCCCCTCCAACTCTATGATTTGCGCCCGCGGCCCTCCGTCGTCCAGTTCCAGGACGGACAGGGTGGCCGGGAGACGGAACCGACGGGGGCCGGCGCTTCCCGGGTTCAGCGTCAGGGTCGATCCCACCGTCTGTATCAGGGGCCGGTGGGTGTGTCCATAGACGACAAGATCGGCGTCCGGGTAGGCGCGGGCCAGCCCTTCCGGAGTGGGGGTGCCCAATTGGTCCCCGTGGAGGAGCACGGCCCGAACGCCTCCCAGCTCCAGCCGTTCCACCTCCTGAAGCCGTTCTCGGAGCTCCAAGTCGTCGGTGTTGCCGTACACTGCGGTCACCGGGGCCACGGCCTCCAGCTCCACCAGGAGCTCCGCCGGTCCCACGTCTCCCGCATGGAGGATTCGCTCCACGCCTTCCAGGTGATGGAAGACATCCGGCCGAAGGAGTCCGTGGGTGTCGGAGATGACGCCGATACGGACACTCATGGTTGGGTCCTGGAGAGTCTGGGGAACCGTTCCAGCAGGGTCCTCTCGTAGCGTCGGGCCACTCGCCGGTGGTCAAACCGGCGGACCCGGCGGCGTCCCTTCTCTGTCAGTCTCCGGCGAAGCCCTGGGTCCTGGAGGAGCCGAGCCAGGGTCCGGGCCATTTCCTCCGCATCCAGGGGGTCCACCAAGAGCCCGGCGTCACCCAGGACCTGGGTGGGAGCTCCCCGGTGGGAGGTCACAACCGGAAGGCCGGCAGCCATGGCCTCCAGATAGACGATCCCGAAGCCCTCCTGGAGGCTGGGCATACAGAAGGCATGTGCGCTGGAGTATTGGCGGCGAACCTCCGCATGGGTGGACAGCGCTCCCATGAAGGTGACCCGGTCCTTTAGGCCCAGCTCCTTGGCGGTCCTTCGGAGGAGCGGCATCGCCGGGCCGTCGCCTACGATACGGAGCCGTGCCTCCGGGATTCGGGCCAGGAGGCGCCGGTGGGCCCGCAGAAGGGTGATGGTGTTCTTCCGGGGGTACTGACGAGCCACCGAGAGGATGGTGGGGGGAGATCCCGTAGAGTCGCTGCGTCATCCGGGCACTGTAGGGGCTGGGAACCACGACGAGGTCGGCTCGCCGGGCATTCCAGCGTTCCAAGGCGGCATGAAAGAGTAGGTAGGCGCGGTCGAGTCCGGAGGCGTGGTTCGCTTCGTCTGCAGCCACCCCTTTGAGCTCCACCACGAAGAGGGGGGCGTCCGTGTCGTTCGGACCAGGGGGGCCTTCTCGCCTTCTCCCCGTCGTGTTTCCGAACCCGTCCAGGTCGAAACCCACGATCACGTGGGGAGGGAAGTCCTTCGGACGGCGGAGTCGGAGATTGAAGACGACCCGGCGGGCCAGGAAAGGGCCCGACCCGGTGGGCAGTCCCAACGTCCGTACCTCGTGCCCCTGTTCCCGAAGTCCGTGGGCCCGGGTGGTGATCCCCATGGTGGTGCCCGTTCCCTCGGCCACGTCCTCTGTCCAGGAGTTCAGGAAGAGGAAGCGGAGAGAAGGGGAGGAGGGCGCGTCCGTGGGCGACGGGTTCTCCTCGCTGGTGGAGGAGCGAGCCCGAAGGGCTTTTCCGGCGTTCACTTCGATGAATCCGAGCCTCAGGCTTCCAGGGCGTCGATCTTGGCTGCCAGAATGAAGTCGTTCTCGCTCAGGCCGTCGATGGAGTGGGTCCAGATCTTTACCGAGGCCCGTCCCCAGGTAAGGGTGATTTCCGGGTGGTGTCCCTCCACTTCGGACAGGGCTCCCACGCGATTCGTGAACGCCAAGGCCTCAATGAAGTTAGGGAATTCGAACTCACCTAAAAGGTGATGTTCGTCTACCACGGCCCAGCGGGAATCCAGGGCGCCCTTGTAGGGGGCCAGCTCGTTCCCGGTGAGGGGAGGGGTTTCAGAGGGGAGGGGGCGGCAGCTCTTCTCCGTCAGGTTCAGGGTCATTCGTCTTCGCTCCCTTCGGGTGATTCAAGACACGAGGGTGGGGGGGGCTTCTTCCTCAACCGTGATCGAGCCTTCGGTTGTGGAAAAGGGGTACCCGGTGGGGCCGGGCGGGTTCGGTCCGTCATCCACTGGGCTGGGTGAACCAGCGCCTGCTTCGAAGGTCCCGATATACGGTGAGTAGCTTCCCGTTTTCCAGGACGAGGGTGAAGTACCACCGGGAGATGAGGTGACGCCACCACTCGTCATCGATCCTCCACATGGCGCGAACCGAGGCGACCTGGAGGAGGTGGCCACCACTGCGAATTCGAACGGGACGTCCATCCTCATCGATCTGGACCTGGATGGCGGTGGGGGTGTTCAGGGCCCGAAGGGCGGAAGGGGACCGTCCCCCCGTTCTCCTCTTCTTCACCTCACCGGGAAGTCGTGAAAGGTCGCCATGGTGGCCCTCAGGGGTCGAACCCCAGCAGGGCGTATCGACGCTCCGGAATTCTGGACCAGGGGTCCAGCTCCACTACCCGATAGAGAGGGGAGTGGCCGAGCCTCAACTTGAGCTCCCGAACGGCGCTCCGGAGGGAGGGGGGGACCTCTCCGGCGTCCAGCCCCCCATGGGCCCTCCCTCCTCCCCGACTGCGGGCTCCCTCTTCGTTGCGTGAGAAGAGGTCGGGTTGAGAGGTGGAGGGACCGAACTCGAAGGCTTCCAGTTGCAGGGCCTCCACGGCCCGAGGTGGAGGAGATAGGTCCAGCTTGCAACGGAGGGGGAAGACCATGTCCTCCTTTCGGGCCGATGGCTCCCGCAAGGTGACCTGCAGATCCCAGGATCCTCCCTCTTCCAGACGAGCTCTCAGGCGAAGGCTTTTCACACCTCGGTCTCTGCGACCGGGCCGGGAGAGGAGGCGCTCCACCAGGTGCTCGAGGGCCCCGTGGAGAGGGGGGGTCAGCCCCACGGGCGAGGGCAGGTCCAGGTGGACCTGGATGGGGCGAGGGCGGTGAACGGAGCGGACGGGATCGATACGCTCCCCCGAGGCCCATCCCCGGATCGTTCGTCCCTTCTGGCCGAAGTGGCGAACGAGAGCGGCCTCCGGGATTCGGAGAATGTCTCCCAGGGTGGAGAGTCCGAGGCGTTGGAGGCGTTCCACGACGCTCGGGGTTACAGGAAGCGAGGAGGTGGGGCGACTCGACAGAAACTCGGTGAGGTGTTGGGGAAGGACGATGGTGGGGCGCCCTGGAGAGGAAGCCACCGCCGCCACCCAGGAGCCGAAGCGTCCCGGGGCCCAGCCGGGACGCACGGAGGCGGTGAGGGGAGGGGGT
>SKZC01000198.1 GCA_007127575.1 Gemmatimonadota bacterium | reverse complement strand
CGGGAGGAGCCAAGAGGCGCGTTCTCCGTGCCATGCCTCCACATGGCAGGCGCCCCGGTCCACGATCTCGGCATCATCCACCACGTACTGCTGAGCCGCTGCAGGGCTCACCGGTGCACTGAAGAACAGGAAGGTTGCCAAGGAGCCCACCAGGAAGACGGGATGGTGGGGCCAGCATTCCTCCTCGGATCGCAGGCGGAGCCGGAGCACGTTACTCCTCCCCCATGCTCTGTTCGCTCCCGTACCGCACCACCCGCACCGCCTCCAGGGTAACCAGACCGCTTTCCATCATGGCCTCCAGTGCATTGAGAAGCTCTTCGATGCGATCCATGGCGTCCACGATCTCGATGACCATTGGGAGATCCTCCGAAAGACGGAGGATCTTGGCCGTATGGAGCCGGCTCGACTTCCCGTACCCCATCGGACCTCGAAGAACCGTGGCGCCCGCGATTCCCATCTCCCGAGCCTTCAACACGATGGACTCGTAAAGCGGACGGCCATCGTGCTCGTCCGACTCTCCGATGAAGACCCGGAGCAGAGCGGCTTCCTTAAATCTCTTCATGAAAAGTCCCTTATCCGAAGTCCGTTGATGTAGCCTGCCAGTAGGAATCCAGCCGCTACCGCAGGAACCCATAGCAGAAGCGACGAGCCCACGTAGAGGGCGGCCAAGGTTACCTGCCCGTCTCCCACCATTAGAACGGTCTCCAAGCTAAAGATCGAGAACGTCGTGAGTCCTCCGCAAAAGCCCGCCATGACAAACCGACGAGTGGTGGGCCGTGCGAGTACGCGGCCGTCGGGCCCCGTGAGCCCCTGGAACAAACCGATAATGAAGGAACCCACCAGGTTCGCCAGGAGGGTAGCCCAAGGAAACGCCTGAGGCCCGGGGTGAAGCAGGGCCAGCGACACCCCGTACCGTGTTACAGCCCCCAGTCCCCCGCCGAGAGCCACGGCGAGATAGATCCTCGTCCAGGAGGACGGCATCCTCAGACCGCCGTCAACGCCAGCCCCCCCCACAGCCCCAAAGTGGCGGCGGCGAGGCAGAGGACGAAGGACAGGATGACGTTCCAGAACGCTTGCCCCCCCTCGCCACCGCGGATCAACTCCAACGTCTGGAGGGAGAACGAGGATACCGTCGTGTAGCTTCCCAGCACGCCCACCGCCAGGAACGACCACGCGTAGGATTCAGCAGGCGTGCCTACGGCCAGCACCGCACCGGCCAGGAGCCCGAGGGCGAGGGCCCCCGAGACGTTCACCACCAACGTGCCCCACGGAAAGGTCTCGCCCGCACGCCGGGCCACCAGCCCCGAGACCCAATGTCGTCCGGCAGCCCCAAGTGCGCCCCCGAAAAACACGAGCAGGATCTGGAGTGCTGGGCTCATGAACGACGGCCAGATTCGTGATGATGGGTCCAGTGACTCGAGGTCCAATCTCCGGGTTCGGCGCCGGCTCCGAGTCGGCCTCGGACCTGAGTCGTCTGCCTGCTCGCGTCCCATAATAACGAATCTTGAGACGTGTATCCCAGGCACCCCTCCCCCAGCCCGAGGCCAGCGTCATCGGAGTGGGGTTGGGAACGGACGAGACCACGCCACTGAGTCACCTCGTGCCGAAGTGGGGCACGGAGGCGGTTGCCGTGGCGCTCCGAGCGGTTCACCGTTCCTTTGCTCATGGGCCGGACGGTCGCCGCCTACGGACTCGAAGTGGCGGAGGATAGCCCGAAGACTCGAGCCCTCGACCCTTACTGGAGTGGGTCGATGGCAGCTACGCCTCAGCGTGGAGACGGAGAACCGAATGCGAAACGTTGCCCTTGCGGTCGCCGTCTTTGTTCTCGTGGCGGCCGCCGCATGCTCTCATGACCCGGCCGTTTCGCTGGATGCCGAGCGTGAACGTCTCGAGGAGCGGCAGAGCGAGTTTTTTGCCGCCCTGGAAGCCAGGGACGCGGAGCGGATGGCCGAGCTCTTCTCCGACGATGCCGTAGTCCACGTCGCCAACAGGCCTCCCCTGGAGGGACGCGGCGCGATCCGAGCCTTCTACGGCAACATGTTCGGATTCCTCAGTGCGTCCAGCGCCACTCCGGAGCGGGTCCACATGTCAGGAGCTGGAGACCTGGCCTACAGCACCGGCGGGACGTCCAATGAGTTCCACAGTCCGGAGGGTACCGTGGCGTACACGGGTAAATACCTTTTGGTCTGGGAGAAGCGGGAGGACCACTGGATGATCGCGGCGTACAGCATCAGCAGTGATGAATCGGCACCGGAGGCGTGAAGGCAGGGGGCGTCGGGAACCGACAGTGATCCAGGGAGTTGAGGAGACCCGAGGTAGGTCCCCCGGCCAGGGGCCTCAGGGGAAGCCTTCCCACCATGCAACGGAGAAGACCCATGGCGAGAGTCAGCATCGGAGTCGGCGTGATTCTCATCATCCTGGGGGTGGCCACCTACTTCGGGACGGGGATGACGAGCTGGACGGCCCTGATCCCTGCGGCCCTGGGGCTCGTGGTTTTCGTCGCCGGCTGGAGGCTGGAACGGAGCGGACGCACTCTGGGTCCCGCCCTCTACGTGGTTGCCGGGGTGGCGCTTCTGGGATTCCTGGGCTCCCTGCGGGGAGTCGGAGACTTTCTGGGGCTCCTTGCCGGCCAGGACGTGGGGCCGCCCGTGGCCCCCTTCGCGCAGGCGGTTACGGTCATCCTCTGCCTGGTCCTCCTGGTCTCCGCCGGCCGGGCCTTCGTGCTCGAAAGGCGGCGCTCCGGGTAGCGGTTCTCAGAAGCGAAGCCCGCAGACGCCGGCACCGTAGGAAAGTCCGGCGGTGGATCCCCCTTCCCTGCCCTCAATCCACCTCGCGGGGTATATTCCAGCGGACGGGGCTGCATAAGGAGCCGACATGCCGGATCGCACCGAAGGGCGGCACGAGGAGTCCCCCGACGCTCCCGAACGCTTCGACGCCGAAGCGGTGCGGCGCATCCTGCACCGGGCGGCGGAGGTGGACCAGCGCCTGGAGAGTCAGAGGGGTGCATCCTACTCCCTGGAAGAAGTCGAAGAGATCGCGACGGAGGTAGGCATCTCCCGGGAGGCGGTACGGGCAGCCGTACAGGCCGACCGGGACGAGACCGCACCGGGAAAGACCCGGCGCGGTGTGCTCGCTTGGCTGGAGGAACGGCTGCCTCAGAGCTGGTCTCGGAACTCCAAGCACACGGCGCTGACCGTCCTGGGCCTCGGACTCTTTCTTCTGGTCGTCTCGCTCCCAGGGGTGGGCCCGATCGTCCTCTGGGCCACCATATTGACCCTCCTGATCCTCATGCTGTTGGTCCTGTTCGGCGTCCTCATATGACGAGCGCCCGTCTCGAAGCATCAGGTGCCCGCGCCTCAAGAGGAGACATCACGCGATCCGCCAGCAGCCACCGACCCCTGGCAGGGATCCTGCTCACCTTCGCGACCCTCATGATCCCAGGCATACTCCCGGCCCAGACGCTTGCCCACACGGACCTCGGTCTGAGGGCCGACCCCCGAGCCGTGCCTGCCTGGCTGGAGCCTCCGGAGCCCAAGAGCCCCAGCCGGGCCCGGCTGTACGCGGCCCTCTCCACCACAGGCGCCTTCGTGGCAGCGGGCCTCATTTCGCCAGACCCATCCATCGGAGCGACAGGGGGAGAACCGCCCAGGCCGTCGCGCCTGCGCACGGGGGCAAGCAGAGTCCTCATGCTTTCCGGAGTCCTGTTCGCACCCTCGATGGGGAGCGTGTACGCCGGTGATTGGTCCCGAACGACACGAGGGGTCCTGACCCGAGCCGGGGGTGGAGCGCTGGCTGGAACGGGAGCCGTGGTCATGCTGGCGAACGCGTTCGGGGGCAGAAGCGACTTGTTGGCGGGGCTGGGCGCCGTGATGCTGGCAGGAGGCTCGGCAACTGTGGTGGGGTCCGGCGTCTACGACATCCTGATCTCCTCCGAACGGTCGGTGGACGAGCACAACGAGGCGATCCGCAACGCCGGCTTCCTCTCGGTCACACCGTGGCATCCCGGGGAGGGGGAAGGCGTGGGCTTCCGGGTTCAAGTCATCCACTGAGGGGCTCCCCCGCCCACTATGGGCCGGCGGGTCCCACGAGGCGGAGGAGGAACCAAGATGTCCAGAGGAAACCTGTTTCTCGTCACCGCCTCCCTGACCTGTCTCCCTCTTCTCCTCCTTGGCCCGCTGACCGCACAGGAGTGGATCCAAGAGGGAGACAAGATCCGCATCCAATCACCGTCCCTCGGCGGTGAGGCCATCTTCCTGGAACGGGTCCAGGGCCAGCTCCGGCTGGTGAAGGTGGGAGCGGAGGACGAGACCCCCCGAGCCATCCCTCTGGAGGAGGTCGAGTCCCTGGAACGGCAGGTTCCCCGGACCCGGCTGCGGGGCATGGGATGAGGTGCCTTGGTGGAGGAGGGATACGGGGAGATGAGGGGGAAACCGAACGCCTCTCCCCAACGCCTCATCTCGCTGACCCAGAGGTCGCTGGATCGGTTCGAACCCGAGTGAGGTGGATACTTCTATCTCGATATAGAGCATCTAGATGGATATCTTGCACGGAGTGAGCTCCGCCGCCCGGAGAGTCCCGGAACGCGTCGCCGTGTCGGGCACCGAGCCGGACTCGAGGAAGGCCCGGGGTCGGTCTCGGGGGGTGCAGGCCGGTCCGTAGAGCCGAACCTCAGGAACCTGGCGGAGCTACGAAGCGGGCCCCCTCGGGTGGCTCCATCCCTGTGGGGTCGAAGGGACGCCGAAAGGAGATGCTGTCGGCGAATGCCTCGTTCTTGAACTCCCCCCGCTCCCCATCCTCCGTGAAGTCGTATCCCCGGAAGGCGGTGGCCACGGTAAGGCCGTCCACCGTTACGTGGTCATCGTAGTAGAAGAGTGTCTCGGGGAGGTCGGCGTCGGGCTCCACGTCCCTGCCGAACGAGACCGTGTACCGGATGGCGTCCACGATGCCCGTCTCGGGATGGACATAGAGGGTGTAGGAGTCGCCTGGCGACTCCCCTACCTCGTGGTCGAAGTACGCACGGACCATTTGGTAGGTGGTTCCATCCAGCTCCTCGTCGGGAAGCACCCGGTAGTTCACACCGGGGTCGGCCAGAACGAAGGGAATCTGCTGGAAGTAGTATCCCGAGATCCCCCAAAAACGGGGATTGGGCTGTTCGATCTCGGGAGGGTGCATCCATGCATCGGTTCCGTCCCAAGCGAACCGGGCGTCCACTGAATCCGGATCGCCGAAGGAGCCGGTGAGGGTCAGGTGGTGGTAGACTTCCCGGCTCCGGTTGTCCGCGACCAGGAAGGACTTGAACCGGAGATCCGCGTCCACGTTGGCGTACTCCCAGGTGTATGAGCTCGTCGGGGCCTCGTACCAAGCCTCCAGCCCGCCGTGGGCCTCGATGGCCTGGAGCACCAAACGGCCTCCCTCGCTGGCCTCCAGTCGTTCCCTGGCCTCCTCCGCCAAGCTCGCTGCTTCGGCGTCGCCCCCCGCTGCAGCGCGTGCTTCCGGGTCGGGCGCCTCGCCGCATGCAGCCAGCAGGACGACCGCGAAGAGGGCGGCCGGGGCTATCATCCAGGCTCGGGGCAGTACGGGAACGCAGGATCGGAGATGGAGCAGAAAGGTGCCGGAAGTGTCCGGGGGCATGGGTGGATTGCCCGTCTGGAGGTGAGCCGGAGCCGGGATCGGCCGGCCACGGGGGCCAGCGGGCAGAATGTAACGTCCTGCTCGGAGCCTCGCATGAGCAACCGCTCGGCCGCGTCCAGCCGCCACCGTCCCGAAGCAGGCGTGCGCTACATCCAACCCATCCCCGCGAGGCCGGAGGCGGCGGTCAAGAATGTGTTCCCGGTTTCACGGCCCTGATGGCCACAAAGGTGGCACCGAGGGACATTCTTCCCTGGAGGGCGCGCCCGAGAGCTCGAAACATCCGCCAGCCATGGGTCCCCGGGGAGTAGAAGACCGCGGTCCTCCATCCATCGGGCGTGAGCCCGGCTTCCCGCGCCAGCCGTTCCAGCTCTCGCCGGCTCCAGAATCGGGACTCGCTCCACAAGGGATCTCCCCGACGACCCCGAAGCCACCGGCGGAGATTTCACAGACTCCAACGGCCCAGCTCGCCCACTACCAGGCTCCCTCCGGGCTTCAGCACCCGTGCGAGTTCCATGAGCGCCTTTCGGGCATCGGGTACGAAGCACAGGACCGTCACCACCACCACCTGATGGAAGGTGGCGGGAGGAAAGGGGAGAGTCTCGATGTCGCCCTGGACGGTCTCCAGGGGGGCGTCCGCCCGTCGGGCCCGCTGGCGGGCCAACCCCAGCATGGAGGCGGAGAGGTCCAGGGCCGTCACCCGGGCGCCTTGAGCGGCCAGCTCCACGGCCAGGCGCCCATCACCTGCGCCGGCGTCGAGGCCGCGGCGCTTCGCAGCCGGTCTCAGGAGACGTCGCAGCTCACGCCGTTCGTCCGCCCAGACCCGCCGGCCCAGCGGAGTCTCGAACCAGCTGGCGTAGGACCGTGCCGCCTCCGGTCCTTCCATCAAAACACGAGCACCTTGTCGGCCCAGGCGGTCCAGTCGGCCAGCTCCTCCAAAGTGCTTCGCTCGAGCCCTTCGGCCAGCTCTTCGTCGGTGAGCCCCCGGGCGTCCATGCACGTGCTGCACACCCCCACCTGGATACCCCGTACCCGACCGATCTTGAGCATTCGCTCGAGGTTGTAATACCCCTTGGGAACCTCCTGGCCGCCCTTGGCACAGAGGGCGGCGTCCCCCTGGAGGAAGAGCCTCACTTCCTGATCGT
>SKZC01000148.1 GCA_007127575.1 Gemmatimonadota bacterium | reverse complement strand
TCCCGAGCCCGGAGCTTGCGGCTCTCCGAGTCTTCCCGGAGGGATGGGGTTTCGAGAACTCATGGGGGCACTCCTCATTGCCCTCCTCCTCCCTGCGGCCGGGGTCGGTTCCCACACCCTCCTTTGGGCCCAGCCCGCCCCCCTTCAGGGGCTGGACGAGTTCGTGGAGGCGGGGATGGAGGAGTGGGGAATCCCCGGGTTGGGGCTCGCCGTGGTCCACGAGGGGGAGGTGGTCCTGGCGCGAGGGTACGGGGTCCTCCGGCAGGGAGAGGAACAAGCGGTGGACGAGCACACCCTCTTCGGGGTGGCCTCCGTGTCCAAGGCCTTCACCGCCGGGGCCCTGGGAATCCTGGTGGACGAGGGGCTCCTCCACTGGGACGACCCGGTGCTGGAGCACCTCCCCCACTTCCGCCTGTACGACCCGTACGTCACGGCGGCCACCACCGTCCGGGATCTCCTCTCCCACCGCGTGGGCGTGGGCCGCATGACGGGGAACCGTCTCCGATGGCTTCCCCACCGCGACCGAGAGGAGCTCGTTCGTCGCATCCGACATCTGAGGCCGGAGGAGACGTTCCGGGACGCCTACGTCTATTCCAACGTCATGTATATGGTGGCGGGGGAGCTCATCCCCGCCGTCACCGGAGTGAGTTGGGAGGAGTTCGTGGAGACCCGGATCTTCCAGCCCCTGGGGATGGAGCGGAGCAATACCAGCGTGACCCGCATCGCGGAGGGGGAGAACGCCGCCTGGCCCCACCAGGAGATCCGGGGGGAGGTGGTGCCCATCCAGCGCAGGAACTTCGATGCCGTGGGGCCGGCGGCGTCCGTGAACACCAGTGTTCGGGAGCTCACCGCCTGGATGCGCCTCCACCTGGGTCAGCCCGGCGAGGTGGACGGGGTGCGCCTTCTGGAGGAGGGCACGGTGAGGGATATGCACCGACCGCAAAGTGTGCTGGGCGATCCCGGGCTGTCGGGCCCCGTCTCCTCCTACGGATTGGGCTGGCGGGTCTCCAGCCACGAGGGCTACCGGACCTCGAGCCACGGAGGTGCCACCGACGGGATGAACACCAATCTCGTCCTGGTTCCCGAGCTGGATCTCGGAGTCGTCGTGACCACCAACACCTTCAACAGCTTCATGCAGGCCCTGGCCAACCGCGTTCTGGACCGCTTCATGGACATCCCCGACCGGGCGTGGGACGATGCGTACCGGAACGCCTATCTGGAGCAGTACGGCTCCGCCCAGGCCGTGAGGGACTCCATCCACGAGGCCCGCCGGGAAGGTACGGAGCCCAGCCTGGATCTGGCCGCCTACGAAGGTCTCTATTACGACTCCCTCTACGCCGATGCCAGAGTGGAGCTGGAGGATGGAGCGCTGGTCCTCACCTTCTGGGACCATCCGGAGATGGAGGCGGATCTGGAGCACTGGCACCACGACACCTTTCGCGCCCTCTGGAGACGGCCTGAGATGAGGGAAGAGTTCGTCCGGTTCACCCGGGGCTGGGACGGAGAGGTGGATGCCCTCCACATCGAGTGGGTCCTCCGGCCGAGCCTCCTGCAGGTGGGCGCGTATCCGTCCGGGTATACCCGGGAGGCCGCCCTGGAGCGGGTCGCACCCTCCGCCGGGTCCGCTCCGTGAAGCGGGCGAGGCGATGAAGGTTCGGTTTCTGGGAGGAGCCGGCACCGTCACGGGTTCCCGGTTCCTGGTGCAGGACGGTGGCACGCGCCTCCTGGTGGACTGCGGTCTGTTTCAGGGCCTCAAGGAGCTTCGGCTCCGGAACTGGGCCCCATTTCCCCAGAACCCATCCCATCTGGACGGCGTGGTTCTGACCCACGCACACCTGGACCATTCGGGCTACCTCCCCGCCCTGGTCCGGGATGGGTTCCAAGGGCCGATCTACGCCACTCCCCCCACGCCGGATCTGGCGAAGATCCTCCTGGAGGACGCCGGGCGGCTTCAGGAGGAGGATGCGGACTATGCCAACCGGAAGGGCTTCTCCCGTCACTCCCCGGCCCGACCCCTCTTCACCGAGAAGGACGCGGTCCGGGTGTCGGAGCGCTTCCGGACCCGCCCCTTTCATGAGTCGTGGGTCGCCGGAGAGCTGGAGGTCACCTTTCGGCCGGCGGGGCACATCCTGGGAGCCGCCTCGGTGGAAATCCGCGGTCCGTCGGGTACCCTGGCCGTCTCCGGCGACCTGGGGAGGAGTAACGATCTCCTCATGGACCCCCCCCACCCTCCGCCCGAGGTGGACTGGCTCCTCATGGAGAGCACGTACGGGAACCGGAGCCACCCCGGCAGCGATCCCCTGGAACGGTTGAAGGAGGCGGTGGGTCCGACGCTGGCCCAGGGAGGGGTGGTCCTACTCCCTTCCTTCGCGGTGGCCCGGGCCCAGACCCTCCTCCTGGCCCTGCACCGCCTCTTCCGGAAGGGGTCCCTCCCCCGGGTTCCGGTCTTTCTCAACAGCCCCATGGCCATCGACGTGGCCACCCTGTACCGCTCCTACCCGGAACACCACGCCGTGGACGCGGGGGAGCTGGGGCAGGCCTTCCAGGAGGCGGAGTTCGTCCACACGGTGGACGAGTCCCGGGCCCTGAATCGCCGCCGGGGCCCCATGATCATCGTGGCCGGTGCGGGGATGCTCACCGGAGGGAGAATCTTGCACCACCTGAAGGCCTTCGGCGGAGATAGGAGGAACGCCCTGGTCCTGGCCGGCTATCAGGCCGCCGGTACCCGAGGCGCTCAACTCCTTCGAGGTGACCGCCGGATCAAGATCCACGGACAGTACGTGGATCTGGAGCTGGAGGTGACCCCTGCGGACCTCTTCTCCGGTCACGCCGACCAGGAAGAGCTCCTGGCTTGGCTGGATCGGGCCCCCCGGCCCCCGCAGCGGATCTTCCTGGTCCACGGAGAGCCGGAGCCTGCCGACGTACTCCGAAGGCGAATCCAGGAGAGGATGGAGGTCCGGGTGGAGGTGGCCCGAGACGGCGCCGAGGTGGAGCTGTCCTCCCTGGAGGCCGCCGGCGAACCCCGGCTCACAGGAGGCTAGAGGAGGCTTCGTGTCCCTCCGTTGGCGTCTGACCCTTTCCCTGCTGAAAGCGTTGCCCCAGGGACTTCTGAGCCGGGGGTTCGGACGGGTGGCCGACCTTCCGGTGCCGGCGTTCCTACGAGGACCCCTCTTCCGTTCCTTCGTCCGGATCACCGGTGCCGACCCCGAGGAAGCGGCGCGGCCCATCCACGCGTACGGCTCGTTGAACGACTTCTTCGTTCGCCGGCTCCGGGAGGGGGTTCGAAGCTGGCCCCGGGATCCGGCACAGCCGGCGAGTCCCGTGGACGGGATCGTGGGCGCTTCGGGAGAGCTGGACGGGCTCACGGCTCTTCAGGCCAAGGGCCGGCAGTATTCGGTGGCGGAGCTTCTGGACGACGCCGCCGAGGCCCGTCGGTTCGAGGGTGGAACGTACGTCACCCTCTATCTGAGCCCACGGCACTACCATCGGATCCATGCCCCCGTCTCCGGGACGATCCCCAAGGCGTGCCACCTCCCCGGGAGGCTTCTTCCGGTGAACGACGCCGCGGTCCATGGGGTGTCGGAGCTCTTCCCTCGAAACGAGAGGCTCACCTGCTATGTGGACTCCGGCGCGGGCAGGGTGGCGGTGGTGGCGGTGGGCGCCTTCAACGTGGGACGCATATCCAGCGCCTTCGACCCCTCGTGGAACCGGGGCCGAGGTGCCGGCGCCTCCGTGTCCAACCGCGGGGTGATTCGCCGACGGGAGGTCCGACGCTACGACCCGCCGTTGTCGGTAGACCGGGGCGGCGAGATCATGGCATTCCACCTGGGCTCCACCGTCGTCCTCCTCTTCGAGCCGGGTCGGGTCGAGTTGGACCCGGGGTGGACGGTGGGGCGGGAGGTGAGGTTGGGGGAGCTACTGGGCCGGGTCAGGGCACGTCACACTGGACCCGCACGGGAGTCGCGTTCCGACAGGCGATGAGCTCCGCCATCCCCGAGACGTTTCCTCCGCAGGTGCTCTCCTGCGCGGCGATCCGGGCCTCCTCCTCCGTAGCGCCTCGCCCAGAACGGCAGACCAGCTCGCCGTTGAACTGGAGGCAGACTTCGCACTCCACCTGCACCGGGCGGATGGTGGAATAGATCACGAACCCCATGAAGAGGAGCATGGCTCCCGTGATGAGGGCGACAGTAGAGGCTTTCATGGAGGCTCCCGCTGATCCCACTGGAGGTACAGTTCTCCCAGGGCCCGGGAGGGAGTTGGCTTCGGACCCTCGAATGCGATAAATTAAAAGACTTGCGTGTGAATGGAAGCTCCTGGCGGGATCGGACGAGGATATGGCGAAAGACGCAATCGAAGTGGAGGGGGTTGTGACGGAAGTTCTTCCCAACGCGAACTTTCGGGTGGAGCTGGAAAACGGACACGAGATCCTGGCCTATCTCTCCGGGAAGATGCGCAAGTTCTACATCCGGGTCCTGGAAGGGGACCGGGTGAAGTGCGAGATGTCCCCCTACGACCTCACCCGAGGTCGGATCACCTACCGCTACAAGTGAGACGGCTTTTTCCAGCGCCTTCTCCGGGGCGGCTCGTGGAGGCGAATCGCTTCCACCCTCCGGCGCGGCGCGCTTGGACGCCGGGACCGCGGGACCCGGGATCGTGTAGGACCGGTACCGGACGTCCGCATCCCGGATCAACCACCGAAACATGGCAAGAGAGGAGACCTTGAGCGAACACGTTCACGACGAGCCGCACAACGACATCGTCTACCCGGACATGATCCCCTTCATCATGATCCACATCGCCGCCCTGGGGGTCTTCTGGACCGGGGTGACCACCACGGCGGTGATTCTGTGCATCGGGCTCTACCTGCTTCGGATGTGGGCGCTCACCGCCGGCTTCCATCGCTACTTCTCCCACCGGACCTACAAGACGAGCCGGTGGTTCCAGTTCGTGCTGGCCTTCCTGGGTCAGACGTCAGCGCAGAAGGGGGTCCTCTGGTGGTCCGCCATTCACAGGGCGCACCACAGGCACTCGGACACCCCGGAAGATCCCCATTCCCCGAAGCACCAGGGCTTCTTCGTCTCCCATGTGGGGTGGATCTTCCACCAGAAGGCCAACAAGGCGGACTACTCCACGGTGAAGGATCTGTCGGAGTACCCCGAGCTGGTCTGGCTGGACAAGTATCAGCATATGCCGGCCGTCCTTCTCGCCATCTTCACCTTCCTGGTGGGTGGATGGCCCGGCCTCGTGGTGGGCTTCTTCCTGAGCACCGTTCTCCTCTACCACGGGGTCTTTGCCATCAACTCCGTGGCCCATGTGGTGGGCAACCAGCGCTACGTCACCGGGGACGAGTCCAAGAATAACTGGTGGCTGGCCCTGATCACCCTGGGTGAGGGGTGGCACAACAACCATCACCACTATCAGAGCTCCACCCGCCAGGGATTCTTCTGGTGGGAAGTGGACATCTCCTACTACGTGCTTCGGGCCCTCTCCACCGTGGGCCTGGTCTGGGACCTCCGGGCACCGCCACAGGAGCTCCTCACCGGAGAGCGGCGTCTGGGCCGGAAGGTGGTGGAGAAGGTGGCCCACGACCTGGCCTACAGCTTTCCCCTGGACCGGATTACTCGGGAGGCTCAGGAGGCCTGGACCAATTGGACCCCCGGAAAGGACTTCCAGGAAGGGGCCAGCCGGGCCCGGGTCCGGATCGACGGGGCCCGGGACCAGATCGCGGAGCAGCTCGCGGAGATACAGGTTCCGTCGCTGCCCTCCCTGGAGGAGCTCAAGGCCCGGGCTCATGCCAAGTACCAGGAGACCCCGTCCCTGGACGAGATCGCGGAACGGGCGCGGGAAATCCTACTGGAGAGTGTGGCCGCCCGGTTGGTGGAGGATCAGGGAGCGGAGCCCGAGCCCGCCTGACCGACCCGCTCCCGGCCCCGGCCTACTCGAAGATGTAGGCCACCGCCTCGGCGGCCTGCTCCAGCGTCTCGGTGGTCACCGTGGCCAGGGCGTCCAGCTCCTTGAGGGCGTGGATGAGCCCCTCGGCCCGGACCAGGATGAGGGGGAGGTCGGAGGCCGCCGCCGCCCCTGCGTCGGAAGCCGTGTTCCACTGCCGGTACTTGTCTCCGAAGTAGGCTACCGCCAGGTCCGCCTTTCTCATGAGGACGCGGGTGCGGAGGGTGTTCACCCGGGCGCCCATGAGGTCTCGGTACCGGGGGTTGGGCTGAGGGCCCAGGATGTCTTCCCCCACGTCGTCGGACCGGTCGTGGGCCTCCTGGGGGCCCACGAAATGGGCGGTGACCCCCTTGGCGTCCAGCGCCTTCCGAAACCGGTCCCGCCAGCCGCTGTGGATCTCTCCCGCCAGGTAGATGGTGAGGGGCTCCATGGCCTCCGTTCCTCCCTTCCGTCCGCGTGTCCGATCCGGGGGGCGGGCATGGCCGCCGCCCCGCTCCGGCCTCCCTCACCCCGGGAGGTGGGGAGGGTTCCCCCAGTCGGGCTTAGAAACTGGCGTTGATCACGGGAAGATAGCGGAACGGGGGACGGTTGTTGCCGGCCCGGTTGAGAAGTCCCAACTGGACCCCTCGGAGGTGGTCCGCCGAGTTGTAGATCCCGATGGTGAGGCCCACCTGGATTCCCTCGATCTGGTGGTAGGCGGCGGCGGAGACTCCTCGGAGCTCGTCGGTCTCCATCCATCCCACCGCCCCGTGAAGGCCGGTGACCCGGGGGGCTTCGGTCTTGTATCCCGTCAGCGTCATCCCGGTGATGGGGCCCTGAGCGTCCACGGTT
>SKZC01000387.1 GCA_007127575.1 Gemmatimonadota bacterium | reverse complement strand
GGGGTAGAGCTGGACCAGGCAGGCGGCGAAGGACTGGGGAAGGAGAGGCTCCTCGGAGAACACCACCACCCGTTCGTCCGTGGGGTTGAAGGGACGGTGGGGGGTCATGGCCTCCACCCGGTACGACTCACCGGGACCGAGCGTAAGCACACCGTCGGGGAGCTGGAGGTGGAGCGTTCCCTCCTGCACGAGGAAGTGCTCCGCGAAGGTGCGGTGAAAGTGGAGGGGTGGGCCGGGCGCTCCCGGGTCGAGGGTGAGCTCCGTGACTGCCCAACCGTCCACGATATCCACGATCCGCTGGTGGAAGCCTTCGAACCGACTGCCGAACTCGTCCCCGGCGCGCGGGAACGTGGCCGGGTCCGGTGGCGGTGGAGGGAACACCCAGTGGTGGAGCGCGTTTCCGATCACGAGATAGGTGGCCAGGACGGCAAGGGGCCACCTTCCCGCTCTCCAAGCCGCCGTTGGCGTGAAGCGCATTCGGCCTGCGATGTTCGCCTCTGTCATATGGCAGCTCCCGGGGTTTAGGGATCACACCGAACCAAGTATCTTCACATAGTGGGAAGTTCTTCCAGAGAGGGCAAGAGGGATGGATCGCATCGACGAGCCGAGGACGGCCCGTAGCAGGAAGACTCGTGCGGCGATCCTCGATGCGACCTGGTCGCTCGTGGAAGACCGTGGCGCAGAGGGACTGTCGATGGAGGAGGTCGCAGAGGTTGCGGACGTCTCACGGCGTGCGATCTATCTGCACTTCTCTTCGCGTGCGGAGCTGCTTGTGGCGATGGTGGCCCATGTGGACGAGCGGCTGGACCTGGAAGGGTCGCTTCGGCCGGTTCTGGAAGCCCCGGATGCGGAGGCGGCGCTTCGAGCGTGGACGAGCCACCTGGCCGGATACCATCGCCGGATCCAGAAAGCCGTGCAGGCCGTGGATCGGGCCCGGCGCACGGACGAGGCGGCCGTCGAGCTTTGGACGCACGCCATGGGGGCCTGGCACCGGGCCTGTCTAGATCTCGCCGAGCGTCTCGCGCAGGAGGAACGGCTGGTGGAGCCCTGGACTGTGGAGACCGCGGCCGATCTCCTCTGGGCATTCATGTCGGTCGATCTCCTGGAGGACCTGATCGAGGACCGCGGGTGGTCCGAAGAGGCATACGCGGAGCGACTCTTCGTCGTGCTGTCCAGAGCGCTCATGCCGGCGAGCGCGTAGGTTCCGTCCTGGAACCCCACTGGGCTTCCCCCGATTCGACGGGGTCGAGTCGTTTTGGTTCTGTGGTGTTCTGAGGGATCACCCAGAGGGCCGCTGCGGACCTGTGACTCAGCGCGGCCCGCGGTCCGCAGGCCACGACGGCGATCGGGGGGCTGAGGGGACGTGCGGTTCTTGGCGGCCGGGAACCGTTACTCCTCATTCGACGGCTTCTACGAGTATGCTGGCATTCAGTGTCTCCGTATAGACCGCCGGCACCAAAGGCGGAGTTATCCCCCAAAGCTCTGAATCGCGCCGTCCGGCTTGTTCTTCCGCATGGCACCTCCTTTCGGTGTGATCTTGCGGGTGTGGTGGGCGAGCAGATCCAGGATCGCATCGGCCGAGGTGAGCCCTCCGGTCGCGCCATGCCTGTGCTGGAGGGGGGGCTGGCTGGCGACGACGGGCCCTTTCCTCCTTCGTTGGAGGTCACAGGGGCCGGGCTTCAAGTCCACCAGCGGGTCACCAGGTCTCTGAGTCGCCTTCGTGCTCGATGCAGAAGAACGCGTTGGTTTCCAGGGGTGAGTCCCAACCGTTCCTGGGTTTCCTTGGCCGAGCAACCGTCCAGGTCCCGAAGAACCAACACCTCGCGCTGCCGGTCTGGAAGTTCGGCGAGCGCATCTCGCAGTACCCGGCTCAACCGCGACCCAGCGTCAAGATCCTCGGGTGTCCAGACCTGCGTTGCATTGATAGGACGGACTCTCGCCAGAAGGGTTTCCATGTCCGTTCCACCTGGTTGATGATCCCTTTCGAGCTGCGATGCAGGGAGCATACGACTCGAACGGGTGCCCGCCGTGGCGGCACGGTTCCGGAGGATTCGGAGCAGCCATGTCCGGAGAGAGGAGCGTCCTTGGAACCGGTGGATCGCGCGAAGTGCGGCCAGCCAGGTATCCTGAACCACGTCCTCCGCGTCAACACGGGATCGCACATGAGACTGGGCGTGGGTGAGCATCTCGGGCCAAAGGTCTTGAAAGGCGCGGCGGAACGCCTCGGGGTCCCGCTCCACGAGAGCTTTTCGAAGGAGAGCCTCGACGGCCGACCCGTCGGGGGTCGAACCGTTCGGTGGGGGGAGGTCGGCATTGGGTAGGATGCCGACGCGCTGACGGGGACTGCGAAGTATGGGATACGTCATGATGGTCATGGGAACGGGGATAGGGTCCATGGGTTCACGGTCGTCGCCGGCCGAGAATTCCGCCGGCTCCGCCCCGTGTAACGGAACGCACGTCGCAGAGACTGTCTGCTAGTTGAGATCATTAGTTCTCCTGACTGACATGAAACCTCCATTTTCCAGGGCGTTCGATTCGACGAACATGAATTCCAATGGAAAAGCCGACTCTTGCTCGCCGGTCGCCGAAGCCCGTCCCTTCGCGCTTCGAACTACACACTGGACGTTGCATCCCGCAGGCCCAGACCTTCTTCCGGATGGCACCCACCCGAACCAGCCCGACCCTCAGCACCTTGACGTACACGGCTGGCTTGAGCTCTGCGAGGACGAGCTGACCGGGAGCAGGCTCCGCCTGGCGGGGCTTCTGCGCGGATCCATCGAACGAGACGATGGCCTCGATCGGTGTCACTTCCGTTTTCAGGGGGAAGTGGTCCGATTGGACGAGGGAGTAATGATTGCCGACGGGCAGCTCGGCATGGGTGCTCGGCTCGAGCCGAGCAGCGCCCGTCTGTGCCTCCGTCGATTTCGGCTCCGGGACGGAGCCGAACTGTTGGATATCCGCTTCCATCTGACCTCGGACGATGCGCTTCCCGACGGGCTGGAGGTAGATCTGACCGCTGTTCGGATTCGATCTGCCGGCTGATTCACTCGTACCTCGCCGGGCTAAAAGGTTGTGGATTGAAGGGGGGCGTCCGGTCGTACATGAGGTCGGTCACGAGCCGAGCCGTGGCTGGAGCGGTTTGCAATCCGAGCATCTGGTGCCCTGCGGCAACGATCAGATTCGGAACGCGTCTGCTCCGGCCGATCAGGGGCAAACCGTCGGGAGCACATGGCCTCAGCCCACTCCAAGGCTTTTCGATCGGGGCCTGCTCGGGAAGGGCCAGGACTTCCCTCGCCGTGTCCCGGATCGCATCCACCCGCCGAGGCGAAATCGTCTCGTCGTCTCTCACGAGTTCAAGCGTGCCCGCGAGGCGGAGGCGCCCACTATGCGGCGTGATGGCGACTTTCCGTTCTGCGACCAAGACGGGCGTGCTCAGGGCCGTGGCGGACCGATCCACCGTCATGGAATACCCCTTTCCGCCGAAAAGTGGCAGCCGGAGCCCCACCTGAGCGGCGAGGGGTCTCGACCAGACGCCCGAGGCTAGAACCACTGTCTCCGGCTCGATCCACCCTCGGCTCGTGAGGACGGCCGCGATCCGATCCGCCTCCCGGCGGAACCGAATCGCCTCCGTGGACGGAATGATCTGGGCTCCCGCGTCGTCGGCTCGATTCGCGAGGGCTTCAACGGCCTCCAACGGCTCGAGGTGAGCCTCTCCCGGATAATGGACTCCGCCCGCAACCGGTCCGGTCAACGACGGTTCAAATTCGCGAACCCCCTCCTCATCCATCACCGTACCTTCGACTCGAAAAGCCTCCATCATCCTGAGGTCCCTGACGAGCCCCGTCACGCCATCCGGCGTGAGTGCGACCTGGAGGAGGCCCTTCCGTTGGAAGTCGAGTCCACCCCGGTGGTCACTCGCCAGCTTCTCGAACGCCTCAAGGCTGTATTGGGAGAGTTCGACCAGAGCTCTGGTGCCCGCGATGAACCGCTCTTGTCGGGTGTTCCAGAGGAACCGCACCAGCCACGCGATCAGAGCCGGGTCCGGCCTCAAAGGAATCCGCAGAGGGCTTCTCGGATCCAGCATCCACCGAGCCGCCTTCATCAAGAGCCCCGGACGCGGAAGCGGTGTGGCGAAACCCGGTGCGACCCAGCCGGCGTTCCCGTATGAACACCCGTGTCCAGGGAGGCCCCGGTCGATGAGCACGACTTCGGACCCGGCCCGTGACAGGCTGTTTGCAATAGCGACGCCGATCACCCCTCCGCCGATGATCAGGACCTCGGGCTTCGAGGTCACGGACCGACCTCCTCGAGGTTGGAGGGGTCCGGTTCATGTGTTGGCCCGACATCCTCCATTTCCTCGGTGATCTCATCGAGGAACGAATGCACCGTCTGGAGCTCTGCGATGCCAATGTGCCGGGGGCCTGCGGGAGTGCGGACCTCGACCTCAGTGCCAACCGACATCCCGAGGAGCGCGGAGCCGAGAGCCGAATCGAGAGAGATGTGCCCTGCATCCAGATCGAGGGCGGCGCCGCTCATGATTCGGTAGGCGGTGTTCTCACCAGTATCCAGGTCGCGGACCACCACGAGGGATCCGTACCCTACCGCATCCTCCGGGACGCTCGGAACGTGGTCCTCATCTAGCCCCTCGAGGAGCATGGCAAGTAGGGTGTTGGCGTCCGGTTCCGTCTGGTCTTTCGGACTCTCACGTCCACCGGGTTGTCCCAGGGTGGCTGGCCGCTGTTTCTGGACACCCAGCGCATGTTCGAGTCGCTGCCTAAGTACGGTGCCCGACACTCTCATTTCTCTTCTCCCCCAATACCGACGGGCCCCTCGGCGCCGGAGCTCGGTGGCGAGGGGCCCACACGGGTGATTTGTGGTAGGAAACGAGCGACCGGCATGCGCGCTCCCGGTCGGCCCGGTGATCCGCGCCGGGAGATCCCCGGCACGCTATCAGTCTCCCGGGCCGCTAGGATGTTACAGGGTGGAGGAAAAGAAGCGAGCGCCAGCCGGCGAGGCCTGTTATCTCCCGAGTCATGGGCGAGAGGGTGCTCATCCAGAACATCTTTCTTCTCCTCCGGGCCGGGCTTTGCAGTCTCCAGCCATGGCTTCATCTTTGAAAGCTGTCGTACGGGTTGATCGAATTGGGACTCCTGTTCCGTGCGTTCCCACGGGACGCACCTCGCAAAAGGGCGAAAAAGGCACGATGTCGTACACCGAGGACACTCTGAACGCTCTCCGGCGGACCAGCCCCGCCCAAGACGAATTCTTTCAGGCCGTACGGGAGGTTCTCGCATCGCTGGGGCCCCTGCTCGATTCCCATCCCCGATACCGGAAGGAGCGGGTGATCGAGCGGATCGTCGAGCCTGAGCGGCAGATCCTCTTTCGCGTCGCATGGGTCGACGACGAGGGGACGGTTCAGGTGAACAAGGGGTACCGCGTGCAGTTCAGCTCCACGCTCGGTCCAGTCAAGGGCGGGCTGCGCTTCCACCCGAGCGTCAACGGAGGTGTGATCAAGTTCCTGGGCTTCGAGCAGATCCTCAAGAACGCCCTCACAGGACTGCCGTTGGGCGGGGGCAAGGGAGGGGCGAACTTCGACCCGAAGGGTCGATCGGACCAGGAGGTTATGCGTTTCTGCCAAGCGTTCATGACGGAGCTCTTCCGCCACGTGGGGCCCACGGTGGACGTTCCGGCGGGCGATATCGGGGTCGGTGCCCGGGAGATCGGGTACCTGTTCGGCCAGTACAAGCGGCTGACCGGACGCTTCGACGGGGTCATCACGGGGAAGCGGGCGTCCTGGGGCGGATCCCTGGGACGCAAAGAGGCGACGGGATACGGCTGCGTGTACTTCGCGGAGGAGCTGCTGCGTGCGCGAGGAGACGGCCTGGAGGGGAAACGCTGCGCAGTGTCGGGCGCCGGAAACGTCGCCGTCCACACCGTCGAACGCCTCCGCTCCATGGGGGCAAAGCCCGTCACGGTCACGGACACGACGGGAACGATCCATCACGAAAGGGGAATCGACCTCGACCTCCTCGTGGAGGTGAAGGAGATGCGGCGGGCTGGACTGGCCGAGTACGCGCGCGAGCGCGGCGATGCCCGCTTCATCCCGGTGGAAGAGTACCCGGAGGGCGAGCACCCGGTGTGGTCGGTCCCGTGCGATGTAGCGTTCCCGTGCGCGACCCAGAACGAGCTTACCCTAGCGGATGCGCGGACGCTCGTGTCGAGTGGCTGCGAGTGCGTCTGCGAAGGGGCGAACATGCCGGCCACGCCAGACGCCATGGCTCACCTCATGAACGCGAAGCTCGCCTACGGCCCGGGCAAGGCGGCGAACGCGGGGGGTGTCGCGACGAGTCAGCTCGAAATGAGCCAGAACGCGTCAATGCAGCAGTGGGGCCTCGAGGAGGTGGATCGCCGGCTCCGGGAGATCATGGCCAACATCCACCGCTCCGTCGAGGAAGCCGCAGCCGAGTTCGGCGAGCCCGGGAACCTCGTGTTCGGCGCCAATATCGCCGGCTTTCGAAAGGTTGCCGACGCGATGATCGAACAGGGCATACACTGACCGGAGGGAATCCTCAGAAAGTTGTATTGGTTCAGCCAAAATCGGACTTTCGGGCGGGATGAGAGAGCGACACTTTGCCCCTGATCGGGCGGCGTAGCCGCGTTCAGCGAACGGGGGAAGAATGGCGAAAAAGGGGAAGGAACGGCGGTTCACGGTGGAGGAGAAGATGCGGATCCTGGAGGAGGCCCGCCAGCCGAACACGACGGTGGCGGAGGTGGTGAGGAGGCACCAGG
>SKZC01000209.1 GCA_007127575.1 Gemmatimonadota bacterium | reverse complement strand
CGCCCGTGAAGCCGAACGGCCAGACGACCGTAGGACCCGCCTCATCGTCCCACCGGAGGCATCCGTCATTATCAGCGATGATGGGCCCTTCGAAGAGCGCGTCGGGCCCGAGGTTCGTGGGGCTGCCTTGCGCCATGACGACCACTCCCAGGTCCAGGAATTGGAAAGCGTAGCCGGCTCGGGGCCCCGTCGGTTCGGACGAGTACGCCGCGGTGGCGAGGAAGGGATTCCCGGCTTCTTCGTACCGTACGCCGCCGGGGAGGCGGGCGATCTCCTCTCCGGGAGTGAGGTCGAGGTGGAGTTCTTCGACTATGACTGGACCTTGAACGATGTGCACGCGGAGCCCGAGGAGTCGCGATGCCCTTCTGCGCTCAACGTTTTCTACCAGCGTGAGCGCTGATCGCCTGTCCATAGTGCGCCCACGCAGCGCGACGTCACCTACCCACCCATCTACGACTACGCCATCATCGGGGACTGCCGCTTCGTGGCTCGCGTCTCTCTCGGGTGCGACTCACCGACCTCATGCCCGTCGGTTCCGAGGCGGAGAAACGGGTGGGGCTTTGGCCAGAGCACCAGGTGATTCGGGTGCTGGAGGCCCTTGACGAGGACTCACTGGAGGTGGAGGCGGCTTCGGGCGAGCTGGGTGAGACCGTCCGCCAGATGGGCCGGCTCCAAGACGAGGGCGGCGCCCATAGCGACGGTGAGCACCAGGGCGGTGGCGGCCAGATACGCTGGAAGCCACCATCGGACCGCGCCTCCGGCTCGGAATAGCCCCCGGCAGGCCAGGGCTGCCAGAGTACCGGTCACCGCGATCAGCGTCACGCCTCCGGCCGCAGCCGGTGCCTCCGGGGAGGGAGTGAGGAACCCGGCGGCGAGGAACGCCAACACCCCGGCGGTGGCCCCCCCTGGGATGGACCACACCAGGAGGGTGAGGAGCGCGGCCCGCTTTACGATTTCGTGCATTTCCCACCTCCTTCCAATTCGTGTCCGCGCGAGTGGGGTAGGGGTCAGCTCTTCTTGCTCCGGAGCGGCATGTCCCTGGCCAGCAGCCAGCTCATGGCGAGGAGGACCGCCGACACTGCGACGCCCACGGTGACAGCCTGGGCCACGGGGAGTTCGCTCATCCCGGGGACTGTGACGGTGAACGGCGCCGATGCGGAGGACCCCAAGGTCGACTCCACCGCCAGGACGGCTGCGAGACCCACGAGGATCGACGCTACGCCGAGCCTCCCGTCCCGGTAGAATGCGCCGATCACCACCATCCCTCCCGTGAACCAGGCGGCGTGGAGAAGGAGGAATTCGATGAGCACGAGGGGGTACTGCGTCGGCTCCGTGAAGAGATGGGTGTTGCTGAGCGCCTGCTCCCAGCCGAGCCAGCCGTAGAGAACGCTCTCCAGTGCGTAGCCCAGGGTCATGAGGAGCGACAGGGAAGTCACGACGATGAGCATGTAGCCCGGAGACTGTCCCATGAACTCCCGACGGGAAAACCCGTGTGCGATGTAGAGGGGGAGGTGGACACCCATCAGGTATCCTCCGATCCCTGCCGCGTAGAACCGGGGGAGTTGGCTGGCGACCTCCCACGCGCTGGTGGTCACCGTGCCGAAGACGGAGACGGCTGCCGTAATGGCCGCTACGACGAGGGCGAACACGCCTATGGTCACGGGCATCCAGACCACCTCTCGCTCGACCCGGTGCCGAGTGATGATGGAGCTTCGGGGGTGGGTGATGGTGCTCATGTCGGTCCTCCCACTCCTTCGGTGAGGTGAACGAAAAGGTCCTGGAGCGCGACGGGGCCGAGTTCCAGGCCCGCCTCCTCGGCGGCGGTCCGGCGGGCTCCGTCGAATTCGCCCAGGACCATGGCCGATTTGGTGGGCCCCAGGCGCTTCTCTCCCGTCACGACCAGGCCTGATGTCACGCGATCCACCGCTTCCGCAGGTCCGATCACCGACGTGCCCCGGGAGCGAAGCTCTTCCGCGTCCTCCTGAACGACGAGGCGACCCGCGTGGATGACGACCACCTCTTCGAAGAGGCGGCTGACCTCCTCGATGAGATGCGTCGAGATCACTATGGTGCGGGGGTGCTCCATGAAGTCCTTCAAGAGCTCGTCGTAGAACGTGTAGCGGGAAGGGGCATCAAGCCCCAGATAGCACTCGTCGAAAAGGGTGACGGGTGCCCGAGAGGCAAGGCCCAGGACGCAGGCCAGCGCGGCGCGCTGTCCCCGGGAGAGCTGCCCGAGGCGCTTCCCCATTGAGAGTTCGAACCGGTCGGTGAGCCCGGCTGCGTACGTGGGATCCCAGTAGGGACGGACCTCTCCGGCGAAGGCGAGGGCGTCGCGGACTCGGTTGTACGGCCAGTCGTCATCGACGGAGTCACCGGTCTCTCGGATCAGGCAGATGCGCCGGGTGGCATTCCGGTTCTCGAACACGGGATCTCCGTCCAGGAGGGCCTCCCCTCCGGAGGCCTTCCGGAACCCCGCCAGCACAGAGAGGAGGCTCGTCTTGCCGGAGCCGTTCCGCCCCAGGAGTCCGTAGATCTTCCCACCGTCGAGACGGACCGACAGGCGGTCCACCGCCGTCGTCTTCCCGTAGCGGAGCGTGAGGTCTCGCGCTTCGAGGATGCTCATGATTCGTCGTCCTCCGTAGCCATTTGCTGAATGCGGTCGATGACTTCCGAGAGAGGGATCCCGATGGTGTTCGCCTTCACGACCATGGGCCTCACCACGTCTGCGAAGAACCGGTCGCGGTGCTCACGCCGCAGACGACTCGGCGCGTCCGGCCGGACGAACATCCCGATGCCCCGGCGCTTGTAGATGACGTCCTCCTCCACGAGTTGCTGGAACGCTTTGGCGGCGGTGGCCGGATTGATGCGGTAGAACTCCGCGAGCTCGTTCGTCGACATGACCCGCTCATCGGGGCCCAATGTGCCGCGGAGCACGTCCGCCTTGATCCGCTGGGCGATCTGCCGGTAGATCGGGGTGTCTTCCGAGAAGCTGGTCATGACCCGGGCTCCGTCATGGGGTCGCGCTCACCTCGGCCTGGGGTTCGTGGCCCTATTGGTTCATTACTCATGTAGGTAACCATAATACCGGTAAGGCGAGGGGGCAAGACTACGGATTCCAACGGGGGTTAACGGCCTGTTGCCCGATTCCTTCGTCCCGCCACCCTCAGAAGGGGAAGAGGAGGGGGATCACCGCCAGCGACACCACCAGGATCAGAAGCTGGAGCGCCACGCCCACTTTGAAGAAATCCCCGAATCGGTAGCCGCCGGGGCCCAGGACGAGGGTGTTCACCGGAGAGGCCACGGGGGTGGCGAAGGCGGTGGAGGCGGCCACGGCGATTCCCATCATGAAGGGCTCGGGCTGGGCGTCGATCCCCAGGGCGAGTTGGTACGCGATGGGGGCCAGGAGCACGGCGGTGGCGGTGTTGGAAATGACCTGGCTCAGCGCCGAGGTGAGGACGAAGAGGGCCCCGAGAAGGAGGAGGGGTCCGGCTCCGGCCAGTACCGAGGAGAGCCCGGTGACGATGAGCGCCATCCCTCCGGTCTTCTCCAGGGCGGTGGCCATGGGGAGGATGCCGGCGATGAGGACCACGCTCTCCCAGTTTACGGCCCGGTATCCGTCCTGGGCCGTGACGCATCCGGAGAGCACCATGGCCACGGCGGCCAGGAGGACGGCGGTGACGGCGGGGACGATGCTGAATGTCATGAGGAGCATCATCCCCGCCATGATCCCTACCGCGAGCGGTGCGCGGCCCAGGGGTAGGAAGGCCTGCCTCATCTCCCGGGGGGCCAGGGGGACCACGAAGTCCCGGGGCTCCTGCTGGAGGAGGCGGATCTTCTCCCAGGGGCCCTTCACCAGGAGGGTGTCGCCGAAGCGGAAGGCGGTCTCCCGGACGTCTTCCTCCACCAGCCTCCCCAGCCGCTTCACCCCCACCACGGAGAGCTGGTACCGGTCCCGGAAGCGGAGCTCCTTCAGCGTCCTTCCGATGAGACGGGACTTTGGGGTGAGGAGCACTTCGGCAATTCCTGTCTCTCCTCCCATGTGCTCCTCGGTCCCCTCCTCCAGGAGGTCCGCCCCGGTACGGGCCACGAACCGGGCCACGGCGTCGGGGGATCCCTGGACCACCAGGACGCATCCGGCCGGGATCCGGGCGTCGGCCAGGGCCGGGAGGTCGCGAAGCTCTTCCGTCCCGTGCCCTTTCCGGAACCCCAGGGGCCTTGGGCGCCGACGCCCCGATCCTCCCGCTCCCTCCCCGGCCTCCAGGAGCTTCACCACTGTGAGCCCCATCTTCTCCGGAAGCTCCAGCTCCCTGAGCATCCGCCCGACCAGCTCCGAGCCCTGGGGCACCCGGAGGCGGAAGAGGGTCGGGACCAGCTCGTAGCTTTCGGCCAGCTCCTTCATCGAGGGTGCTCCGCCGTCGGCGGGAGCTGCGGGGCTGACCCGGTCGGGGAGAAGCTTCCGTCCCACCAGCGCCATGAACCCGATCCCTACCACCACCACCACGACCCCGATGGGGGTGAAGCTGAAGAACCCGAAGGGCTCCCGGCCCATGGCGGCCAGGTGGTTGCTTACGACGATGTTGGGGGCCGTGCCGATGAGGGTGAGCATCCCCCCCAGAAGGGAGGCCACCGAGAGGGGGATGAGGAGCTTGGACGGAGGGAGATCTCGGCCCCAGGCCAGCCCCATGACCACCGGGAGCATGATGGCTACTGTCCCGGTGGAAGACATGAACCCGGAGAGGACGGCCACCAGCGCCATGATGATGACGATGAGGCGAACCTCGCTGTCCCCGGCCAGCTTTCCGGGGAGCCGTCCCATGGCCTGGGCCACTCCAGTCTGGAAGAGACCGTCGCCCACCACGAAGAGGGCGGCGATCATGATCACCACAGGGTCGGCAAAGCCGGCCAGCGCCTCCTGGGGGGTGAGGATCCCGGTGACGGTGAGGGCCAGAAGGGCCAGGAGGGCTACTACGTCCAGACGGAGCCGCTCGCTCACGAAGAGGAGGATGGCTCCCAGGAGGATACCGTATACGAGGGCGATGGAGAGGTCCATGGGCGGCTATCGTCGTTCCAGAAGCTTGGTGAACAGGATCGAGCAGGGCTCCGGGCACGGGATGACCGGATCTTCGTCGCCGGCTTCCGCGGCTGTCCTCCACCACGCCACTTTTCGAAGGCACTTGTCGCTTCGGCACTGGACGTTCACGAGCTCCGACACCTCTTCATCGGGAAGGTCGCTGAGGCCCTGGAACATGCCTGTCTGTCGACGGGCGGCGTCCCGAAAGGAGACGGTGGGGAGCCGGCCGGTCCGTGCGAGGTGCCAATGCACCGCCGCGGCCGGGGCCAGGTGGCTGCAGGCCTCCCAAAGATCGTCGGCCGAGAGGTCCCGGAAGATCCAGCCGCGCCGTAGGTTCGGAGCCGTTTTCAGAGGTCGGGGCCGACCCTCCTCGGTAACGGCGGTGATCTTCCACGCCGCTTCCGGATCCGTTCGGACCTTCAAACGTTCCGCAGGAACGTCTGCGTCCGAAGCGTGGCGGACTTCATAGGTTCCCATCTCGGTTCGTCGCAGCCGCATCTGAAGGAAGGTCCGACCTTCGGCCCCTGCACGATCGACCCAGGCGAGAAAGGCCTTCCGAGCGGCTTGGGCGGGTGTGGGGGGGAAGGGGGTGGTCGCTTTGGGGAAAGGGCTGCGTCCCATCTCATGCAACACCATTTCCTCCACCACGTCGACCATGTCCGGATGGGTGCCCACAGGGGCCGCGTAGGTTAGTGCACCCCCTTTAGAAATGGAAGCGGGATTCTCCCCGCCGAGGTCCTGGGGAAGGGTGACCCCCGCATGCCAGCCCTTCGAGATGAAGAACGGCACGAGGACGGCTCGGTCCGGGCGTAGCTCACGTAGCACATCCAGAACGCGGGGCTCCTGGTCCAGAAAGGCGCTTCGGGTGGTTCCCCAGGGCCAGCGCCCGCGAAGCTCCTCCGCGATCTTCCGGGTGACCCGTCCGGAGTTGGGATGGCGCGGCGTGCCGTGTCCCACCACGACGAGATGCAGAGGCTCCTCCTCTCGGTTGCCCCCTGGATGGGGACGTGCGTCGTGAGCTCGGTCCAGGACGAGGTCCGCCATCCTCGGGTGCGTACCTATCGGGTCGAGGAGTCGTACCTGCATTCCCTCCACAGGGGAAGCCCCCCCTGAGATGCCCAGCTCTCGGGGAACGACGGTGTCGGTGAAGTAGCCGGTGCTTGTGAAGATCGGCACTGCGAACACGAATCGCGCCTCCACGGTCTGGAGGGCGTGATGGAGGTGGGGGTCTTCCTTCCAGAAGGCGACCCGGACCTCGCCGACGGCTCTCCTCCGACGCAGCGCACCCGCCATCTCCCGGACCGGTTCTGCGGTCCCTGCGCTGAGGTGGGAACCGTGAGCCAGGAGGAGGACGGCAGACTCCCGAGGGCGCACCGGCTCGAACATTTCCTTGTACGTTCCCACTTTCCTCATCTCTGAAAGGCTATTATGATGCCCAGCGGGCGTGCGAGTGGGCAGGGAATGGGCAAACAGGCCTGTTGACCCCTCGACCCGGGCCGGGGACGCAAGACCCCTCCCGGAAATCAAGCTGCGGCCTCTGGCCGCAATCAAGACACGAGATGATGCGGATTCCTTCTCTCAACGAGAGCACACCGGAGCCTCGCACCGGGATCGTCCTTCCCGGTGGGGCCGAAGGTCTGGGCCGCATGTGCTGCTGCTCTTGTTGTTGTCCCGGTCTGAGGCCGGGGGGAGGATCTCCGATTCCGTGAGGCGCATGCACTAATGAGATGAGGCGCGACGGTTCCAGGGATCGCCCCGGTCTTCCAAAGAGACCGGGGCTTT
>SKZC01000029.1 GCA_007127575.1 Gemmatimonadota bacterium | reverse complement strand
TCCCTTAAAAGAGGAATACGCCAGGGGGGTCGACCTCATGATCGTCCGGGAGCTTGGAGGGGGCCTCTACTACGGAGAGCCGCGGGGCATGGACGAAGGCCCCAAGGGGCGAACCGCCTGGAACACCCTTCGCTACAGCACCGAGGAGGTCCACCGGATCGGGGAGGCGGCCTTCGAGCTGGCGCTGACGCGCCGGGGCCGGGTCACCTCCGTGGACAAGGCCAACGTTCTGGAGACATCCCGACTCTGGCGGGAGGAGGTGAGCGAGCTCTCGCATCGTTGGCCCCGGGTCTCCCTGGACCACATGCTCATCGACCGGGCTGCGCTGGAGCTGGTGCTCCGGCCTGCGGAGCTGGACGTCGTCCTCACATCGAACCTATTCGGCGATGTACTCAGCGATGAGGCAGCCGGGGTCGTGGGCTCGCTGGGTCTCCTCCCATCCGCCAGCCTCGGCGACGGGACCCCTCTCTTTGAACCTGTCCACGGTTCGGCCCCGGACATCGCCGGCCGGGACGTGGCTAACCCCGTGGGGGCCATCCTCTCAGGGGCCCTACTCCTGGACCACGGGCTGGGCCAGCCCTCGGCGGCCCGGGCCGTCGAGGCGGCTGTGGAGTCGGTATTTCGCCAGGGCCTCAGAACCCCCGACCTCGTACGAGAGGACTCCGGCTCAAAGGGAGTCGACGGGGTGGGAACCACGGCCTTCGCCGAGGCCGTGGCTCAGGAGGTTCAGCGAGGTCACCAGCGGCTCCAAAGCGAGGCCGCTATTCCAGGGAGATAGAACATGAAGGATAGGTGTCGAAGTGGCGCGCACGCAGTCTGCGAAGGACTTCGGAGGGAGGGAGTTCGGACCCTTTTCGGGCACCCGGGAGGGGCGATCCTTCCCCTCTACGATGTCCTCCATCAGGATCCGGAGCTGCGCCACGTCCTGGTCCGACACGAGCAGGCGGCTGCCCACGCAGCCGATGGATACGCCCGGGCTACGGGAAAGGTGGGTGTGTGCCTGGCGACTAGCGGTCCTGGCGCCCTCAACCTGATCACCGGGCTGGCCACTGCGGCTATGGACAGCGTGCCCGTGGTAGCCATCACCGGTCAGGTCCCCACCCACGTGATGGGAACGGACGCCTTCCAGGAGTCCGACATTCTGGGGATGACGATCCCGATCACGAAGCACGGGTTCCTGGTCTCCTCGGCGGAGGAGGTCCCCGAGGTCATGGCGGAAGCCTTTCGCGTGGCCCGAACTGGCCGCCCCGGGCCCGTCCTCGTGGATCTACCCAAGGACGTCCAGACCGGCCGAAGCCTCTCCAATCCCCACCCGGTCTCCATCCCGGGGGGTGCGACCCCGTGCGACCTCCCGCCGCAGGTGGAGGAGGCGGTGGCCTCAGTGGCTCGACTCCTGAACGAAGCGGAGCGTCCCGTCCTGATGGTGGGGCGGGGCGTAGTCCTTTCCGACACCGCAGCAGTCCTGCGTGAACTGGCGGAGCGGCACCGCCTCCCGGTGGTGACGACGCTTCTGGGGCTGGACGCCTTTCCCCGGAGCCATTCCCTCTCTCTGGGAATGCCGGGGATGCACGGGTCGGCTCGGGCCAACCGAGCTATCCAGGAGGCGGACGTCATCGTGGGCCTGGGACTGCGCTTCGACGACCGGGTCACGGGCCCCGTTTCATCCTTCGCTCCATCCGCTCGGATCGCTCTCTTCGAAGTGGACCCCGCTGCGGTGGGCCGGACGATTCAGCCCCACGTCTCGGTGCTGGGCGACCTGGCGACCACCCTTCCCGCCCTCACCCCCCAACTCCGAGCCCGCGTCCCCGAGACGTGGTGGCGCCGACTCGAGGGATGGTCCAGGGATGCAGCCCCTCGGGCAACGGAAGGAGAGGCCCCTCCACCCTGGTCCCCTCCCGGCTCCACTCGACTGCCCACCGGGCGCGAGGCCACCCGGGCGCTGGCCGGCATCATCGACGAGACGGGAGCCCAGGTGGCCACAGACGTGGGGCAGCACCAGATGTGGATCGCCCAGGAGCTGGAAGAAGGTGCCCCCGGGAGCCATCTCACCTCCGGCGGGCTGGGCACCATGGGCTTCGCCCTCCCAGCCGCCCTGGGAGCGGCGCTGGGACGACCGGACCGGTCCACCTGGGTGGTGGCGGGGGACGGCGGATTCCAGATGACCTTGCAGGAGCTGGCCACGGTGGTGGAGATGGAGGTGCCGTTGAGGATCGCCGTCGTGAACAACGGTTACCTGGGAATGGTCCGGCAGTGGCAGGAACTCTTCTTCGAGGGACGGTACTCCGCAAGCCGCCTCGTGGGACCCGACCTGGCGGCGTTGGGGAGAGCCTATGGAATCCCGTCCCACACGGTGACGCGCGCGGAGGAGCTCGCTGGAGCTCTCCGCTGGGCCCACGCTGCACCCGGACCGGCTCTTCTGGACATCCGGGTGGCACCAGAGGAGAACGTGTACCCCATGGTTCCCCCTGGCGCCTCCATCGGCGACCTTGTGGAATCTCCGGCGGGAGGCCAGCCTGTTCCGGCGGGGGGACCGTGATCCGGAGCAGCGCCGGGCCCGAGGAGAGGTGGGAAACCTGGGAGCTCAGAGTCCGGGACCGCCCGGGGGCCCTGGAACGGGTCCTCTCCATACTTCGACGCCGGCTGGTGCACCTGGAGACCCTGTCCATGAATCGAGAAGGGCCCGACACGCTCCGGATAGAGCTCCGGGTGGGCGGTCGCCCGGATCTCCGGGACCGGGTTCGACAGGAGCTCCTTGGCCTCGTGGACGTTCAAGGCAGCACGGATGGGGAGGGCCGTATGACTCCCACAGCGAACGGACGCGGAACTTACAACTCAGAATAGAGGGAGCGGCACGATGCAGCATGACCAACTGAAACAGGACGTGGGTCCGGAGATCCTGCAGCAACGCAAGGTCGCCATCGTAGGGTACGGGAGCCAGGGGGAAGCCCACGCTCGAAACCTGGCCGACAGCGGGGTGGAGGTTCGAGTGGGCCTTCGGCCCGGGAGCTCCTCTCGAGAGAAGGCCAAGGCCCATGGGATCCCCGTGGCAGACGTCGGAGACGCCGTGGCCTGGGCGGACCTCGTGTCGGTTCTCATCCCGGACCCGGCCCAACCCGGGGTCTACGAGGAGTCCATCGAGCCCAATCTCCGACCGGGAGCGACCCTCCTCTTCGCCCACGGCTTCAACGTCCACTTCGGGGCCATCACCCCCCCGGAGAACGTAGACGTGGTCCTGGTGGCGCCTAAATCGCCTGGGCCCATGCTCCGGAGGGAGTACGTGGCCGGTAACGGGGTCCCGTCCCTCCTGGCCGTCCATCAGGATCACACCGGAGAGGCGGAAGCCATCGCCCGCTCATACGCCGCCGGGCTGGGATCGGACCGGGCCGGGGTCCTCACCACGACCTTTGCGGAAGAGACCGAGACGGATCTCTTCGGTGAACAGGCGGTGCTCTGCGGTGGCGCGTCGGCCCTCATCCAGGCGGGATTCGAGACGCTGGTGGAGGCTGGATATCAACCGGAGGTCGCCTATTTCGAATGCCTCCACGAGCTCAAGCTCATCGTGGATCTGGCCTACGAGCACGGGCTCACCGGAATGAGGTCCCGGATCAGCGACACCGCGGAGTTCGGGGATTACGTCAGCGGGCCCCGGGTCATCGGCGAAGAGAGCCGGGCGGCCATGAAGCAGATCCTGGAGGAGGTGCGCTCCGGGGACTTCGCCCGGCGTTGGATCAAGGAATCGGAGGGAGGCGGAGGAGAGTTCCAGAGGCTGCGTGCCCAGGCTCAGGGGCATCCCCTGGAAGAGGTTGGATCCCGGCTCCGGGCCCGCATGGCATGGCTCAACGGGGACGAGAGCTGATGGCGGAGCGACTTCCCAGTCGCACGTTGCTGGAGGGTCCGGCCCGGGCTCCGGCCCGGGCCATGCTCCGTGCGGTGGGCTTTCAGGACGACGACTTTCAACGTCCCCTCATCGGGATCGCCAACACCTGGACGGACGCAACCCCCTGTAACTCCCACCTCCGGGAGCTGGCCGAGGAAGTGAAGTCCGGGATCCGGGAAGGGGGCGGAGTTCCCGTAGAATTCAACACGGTCACCATCTCCGACGGAATCACCATGGGAACGGAGGGGATGCGGACCTCGCTGGTGAGCCGGGAAGTGGTGGCGGACTCCATCGAGCTGGTGGGTCGGGGCTACCTCCTGGATGGAGTGGTAGCCCTATCCGGTTGCGACAAGACCATTCCGGGAACCGTCATGGCGCTGGCGCGCCTCGGTCGCCCGGCGGTCATGCTCTACGGCGGCTCCATCCGCCCGGGTCGCTTCGATGACCGGGACGTTTCCATCCAGGACGTCTTCGAGGCGGTGGGGGCCTGCGCCGCCGGGCGCATCTCCGAGGAGGAGTTGGAGCGACTGGAGCGGGTGGCCTGCCCCGGCGCCGGGGCCTGCGGGGGTCAGTTCACCGCCAACACCATGGCCATGGTGTTCGAGGCCATGGGGATCTCCCCACTGGGAAGCGCCTCGGTGCCCGCAGTAGGGGAAGACCGGAACGCCCTGGCACGAAGCGCGGGAAGGATGGTTATGGAACGGGTGGAAGATGGGGTAGGGATGAACTCCTTCCTCACTCGAGAAGCTGTGGAAAACGGAATCCGGGCAGCCCTCGCCACTGGAGGTTCCACCAACTCGGTCCTCCACCTCCTGGCCGTGGCGGAGGAGGGCGGGATCGATCTCACCATCGACGATTTCGATCGGCTGAGCCGGGAGACACCGGTTCTGGCGGACCTGAAGCCTGGAGGTCGCTTCCTGGCCTACGACCTGTACCAGGCCGGAGGCACCGGCCTCGTCTTGAGGCGACTGGCGGAGCTGGGGCTTCTGCACCTCCAGGTTCCCACCGTTTCGGGACGGACGTTGGGGGAGGAGCTGAACACCGTCCGGGAGAAGGAAGGCCAGGAGGTGGTGCGACCCTCCGACTCACCCCTCAAGCCCAGCGGTGGGCTGGTGATTCTCAAGGGCAACCTGGCCCCGGAAGGCTGTGTGGTGAAGGTGGCGGGCCACGAGCGGGTTCGGCACGAAGGCCCGGCCCGAGTCTTCGACCGGGAAGAGGACGCGTTCCAGTCCCTCCAGAGCGGCTCCATCCGCCCCGGCGACGTGGTGGTGATCCGGAACGAGGGACCCAAGGGTGGGCCGGGAATGAGGGAGATGCTGGGCGTCACCGCCGCCGTGGTAGGAGCCGGCCTCGGCGATTCGGTGGCACTCCTCACCGACGGGCGGTTCTCCGGAGCCACCCACGGCCTCATGGCAGGCCACGTCGCTCCGGAGGCTGCGGCAGGCGGTCCCATTGCGGTCTTGCAGGAGGGAGATACGGTGAGCTTCGACCTGAAGGCCCGCCGCCTGGACGTGAAGCTGCCGGACGCAGAGCTGAAAGCCCGCCTGGCAAATTGGACCCCTCCCGAACCCCGAGACCGCACCGGAGTGTTGGGCAAGTACGCCGCTCTGGTGGCCTCGGCGAGCCGGGGCGCGGTCACTGGAGTACGCCCGAGCCTGGAAGGAGCCCCATGAAGCCCCGACCCCGAACGCTTTTCGAAAAGATCTGGGACCGACACGTCGTGCACAGGGAGGAGGGAAGACCGGACCTCCTCTACGTGGATCTCCACCTGGTCCACGAGGTGACCTCACCCCAGGCGTTCGAAGGCCTCCGGCTAGCCGGTCGCAAGGTTCGGCGACCGGACCGCACGGTCGCCACCGTGGATCACAACGTTCCTACTGGCCCCCGCTCCGAGCCCATCCGGGATGAGATCGCCCGCCGACAGATCGAGGCCCTCCGCTCCAACGTTCAGGAGTTCGAGGTCCCCTTCTTCGACCTCCACGACCCCCGCCAGGGGATCGTTCATGTCATCGGCCCCGAGCTGGGCCTGACGCAGCCGGGCATGACCATCGTCTGCGGAGACAGCCACACCTCCACCCACGGAGCCTTCGGAGCTCTCGCCTTTGGAATCGGCACGTCGCAGGTGGAGCATGTGCTGGCCACCCAGTGCATCCGAGTATCTCGCCCGAAAACGCTGCAGGTGGATGTCCAGGGCCCGCTCCCCATCGGCGTGGGCGCCAAGGACCTGATCCTGGGAATCATCGGCCGCCTGGGTGTGGATGGTGCCCGGGGCTACGTCATCGAGTACACCGGCGAAGCCGTCCGCAACCTCTCCATGGAGGGCCGGATGACGGTCTGCAACATGTCCATCGAAGCCGGTGCCCGGGCCGGCCTCATCGCACCGGACGAGGTCACCTTCGAATACCTGGAGGGCCGGCGTCACGCGCCCTCCGGAGAGGCACTGGAGCGGGCGGTGGAAGTATGGCGCATGCTCCCGACGGAACCGGACGCCGCCTTCGACCGGACCGTGACGATCCAAGCCTTGGAGCTGGAGCCCCAGGTCACCTGGGGCACCACCCCCGGGATGGTGGCCCCCATCAGCTCCAAGGTGCCGGACCCGGACACTCTGGAGGGGGAAGGAAGTCGGGAGGCGGCGCGCCGGGCGCTGGAATACATGGACCTGACACCCGGAACCCCCTTGGAGGAGATCGGGATCGACCGTGTCTTTATCGGGTCCTGCACCAACGCCCGACTGGAAGACCTTCGGCAAGCCGCCCGGGTGATCCGGGGCCGAAAGGTCCACCCCCGGGTCAGGGGTATGGTGGTGCCCGGATCCACCGCGGTGAAGAGGGAGGCGGAAGCCGAGGGATTGGACAAAATCTTCCTGGAGGCCGGCATGGAGTGGCGGGAGGCCGGGTGCAGCATGTGTCTGGGAATGAACCCCGACGTGCTGCAGCCAGGTGAACGGTGTGCCTCCACCTCCAACCGGAACTTCGAAGGGCGCCAGGGACGAGGGGGACGAACCCATCT
>SKZC01000342.1 GCA_007127575.1 Gemmatimonadota bacterium | reverse complement strand
TGGAGGAGTGCCTCTTCGCGAACCTGGACGCCTCTATCCGATGAGGAGAAAAGGATGACGGACTCCACCTGGATCGAGGGTTTCATTTTACCCCTCTCACTCTTCGCGGTGGCGGTGCTGGGGACCCTGTCCCTGGTCCTCATCTGGGAGGCGGCCCGACGGTGGCTTCGCGCCCGGGAGGCTCGCCGGGTGCTCCGGAAAATGCCCACCTCCGAAATGGGCCGACCCGATGGAGGGCCGTCCACGCTCCTGGCCCGGGAGAAGGGATGGGGTCCGGCGTGGCTCGAGGATCTCCTCCTTCTGGTTCCCCGCCGGGCCGACCTGCAGCGACTTCTGGATCAAGCCGGAGTGCGCTGGGGGGTGGCCTCCCTCCTTCTGTCCTCGGTGGGGATGGCCGTGGCCGTCGCTCTTCCCACCGGGGTGTTTTCCCGAGGGCTCCTCCTTCCCTTCGTGGCGGCTGGAGTGGGGGCGTATCTGCCCTGGGCCTTCCTGAAGGTCCAACGGGCCCGTCGGTTCCAGGCTTTCGAAGAGCACTTTCCCGAAGCCATCGACCTCCTGGCCCGGTCCGCCCGGGCCGGCCACTCTCTGGCGGCGGGTCTTCAGGTGGTGGGGGAGGAGGCGGAAGAGCCGGTAGCCTCCGAGTTCCGGCAGGTATACGAGGAACAGCGGTTTGGGTTGCCTCTCAAGGAGTCGCTCCTGGGGCTGGCAGAGCGGGTGGACCTGGTGGATACCCGAATCTTCGTCACGGCGGTGATCATCCAGCGGGAGTCTGGGGGAAACCTGGCCGAGAACCTGGACAGCCTCTCCCAGGTGATCCGGGGCCGCTTCCGGTTCCGAAGGGACGTGAAGACGAAGACGGCCCACGGCCGAATGACCGGGTTGGTGGTGGGTCTGGCCCCCGTAGCCGCCGGGGTCGGGATGTACACCCTGAATCCGGACTACATGCGTCCACTCCTGGTGGAACCCCTGGGGCGACTCATGCTGGCCGTGGGCGGGACCATGATGCTGGTGGGCTTTCTCATCATCCGCCGGATGGTGGATGTGAAGTTCTGAACCTTGGATGCCGATAGAGGGATCTGACCATGATCTGGATCGTCGTGGGACTCGTAGCGCTCTCGGTGTCCCTTCTCGTGCTGGGGATGGCCGAGCTCGTCTCGGAGGCGGAGGCCCGGCGGGTCCGCCGTCGAGTTCATGCGGGTCCGGCGCGAATGGAACGGGCGCTGGCCGAACGGGAACGGAGGAGGAGGAGGGCGAGGAGGGAAGCGCTGGAGTCGTTCTTGGAGGCTTTCGGGGAGCGGGTGGGAAGCCAGCAGGGGCGGCGTCGGCAGGTTAGGGAGCTCCTCCTTCACGCCGGGTACCGCCACCCCAGGGCGGGAATGATCTACATCGCCCTTCGCTTCCTCCTGGCCGGGGGCTTCCTCCTGGGTGGGATCTTCCTCGCGGCGTTCTTCGGGGTCTCCCCGGTCCACCGCCTCCTCGTACTGGTGGCCATGGGGCTGTCGGGCTGGATGCTTCCGTTCCTCGTGGTGCGCCACCGGGTGCGGCGCCGTCAGTCGGAGGTGCAGCGCACCCTCCCCGATGCCCTGGATCTCATGGTGGTCTGTGTGGAGGCGGGACTGGGGCTTAATCAGGCACTGGTCCGGGTGGCGGACGAGATGGAACGGGTGAGCCCCACCCTCTCCGAGGAATTGACGCTGGTGGGGTTGGAGCTCCGGGCGGGGACGCCGCGAGAAGAGGCCCTTCGACATCTCGGGGAACGTACCGGACTGCCGGATGTGCGAGCCTTCGTCTCCATGCTCATCCAGACGGATCGGTTCGGGACCTCCATCGCCGAGGCGCTTCGGATCCATGCGGACGAGCTGCGGACCAAGAGACGTCAGCGGGCGGAGGAAGAGGCGGCGAAGCTCACGGTGAAGCTCGTGCTCCCCATCGTCTTCTTCATCTTCCCATCCATCTTCATCGTCATTCTCGGACCTGCGGTCTTCCACATGGGAGAGCTCTTCGGAGCCATGGGGGGACCATGACCCGGGTTACGGTGGTGAACCGATCTCGGGGCACGGTCCTGGGGGACCGAGTCGGGCTGGCCGCTACTCGCTGGACCCGACTGCGGGGCTTCCTCGCCCGGCCCATGCCTCGATCCGGGGAAGGGCTCCTCTTCCTGCCCAGCAAGGGGGTTCACATGTACGGGATGAGGTACCCACTGGATGTCCTCCTCCTGGACGAGAGCGGGCGGGTCTTGAGCGCATACCCGGCGCTTCGTCCCTGGAAACGCACTCCCCTCTTGCCCAGGGCACGGGCGGCACTGGAGGTGCCTGTCGGACGCATCGCAGCCACGCAGACCCGGGAGGGGGACCTCCTGGAGTGGAGGAGGGGCGCACCATGACCCCGCTGGCCTTGAACGGTTTGGGGGCGCCTCCCCTTCCGGGATCGCTGGAGGAGACGGGACTGAGCCGTGCCGTGGTCGCCGGGCTGATCCTGAAGACCCTCTACCTTCATGGTGCCCAGTCCGGGCGTAGCCTCTCGGACCGGGTCCGTCTCTCCTTTGCCATCCTGGACGAGGAGATCCTCCTCCTGCAGCAGCGCCAGCTCGTGGAGGTGCGGGGGGCCCACGGACACAGTCGGGAAGCGTACGTCTTCGACCTCACCGGAGAAGGCCGGACCCGTGCTCGAGAGCTGCTGAAGTCCAACGGGTACGCCGGTCCCGCCCCGGTGCCGTCGGAGACGTATCGGTGGTGGGTTGCGGACCAGAGCGTGCGGCGTCACCCCATCTCCCCCGACAGGCTTCGTGATGGGTTGACCCACCTGGTGCTGGGTTCGGAGTTCATCGACCGGCTGGGGCCCGGCGTCAACTCCGGCACCTCCGTCTTCCTCTACGGGCCGCCGGGCAACGGCAAGACGGAAGTGGCCCATTCGGTAGCTCGTGTCATGGGGACTCCCACGTACGTGCCCTACGCCGTGGATTTCGGCGGGCAGGTGGTCCAGATCTACGATCCGCTCTGCCACCGCGTGTGTGTGGATCAGGAGGATGATCACTCCGAGGCCGGACTCCTTCTGGACGGGGCGAAACACGATCCCCGGTTCCTCCGGGTTCACCGCCCGGCAGTGGTGGTGGGGGGAGAGCTTACCCTGGCGGATCTGGAGTTCCAGGAGCTGTCCGAGCCGGGCGTGTTCCTGGCACCTCCCCAGATGAAGGCCAACGGCGGGATCTTCGTGGTGGACGATTTCGGTCGGCAGCGGGTCCGGCCTCGTGACCTGCTGAATCGATGGATGATTCCCCTCGATCGGGGGGTGGACCATCTGGCGCTCCCCACCGGCCACAAGTTGGAGGTTCCTTTCGACTGCCTGGTCTTCTTCGCCACGAACCTGGATCCCGAGGACCTGGTGGAGGAGGCCTTCCTACGCCGGATTCGACACAAGATACCCATCCCTGGACCCACCCGCCGGCAGTTCGGACAGATCCTGCGCACCGTGTGCGAAGAGCGGGGCTTGAGCTATGCAGAGGATGCCGTGGATCTGGTCTTTCGAGAGTTCTACGAGCGGTATGGCATCTCGCCTCGCTCCTGCCACCCCCGGGATCTGGTGGCGGACATCTGCGACCACGCCCGCTATCGCGGAGTGCCGCCCTCCCTGTCGGAGGACCTCCTGAGGAGGGCGTGCCGCTCCTATTTCGTCAACATGGATTCATCCCTCCCGGACGGATCCGAAAGCGACCGGGAGGTCGGGGAGAACGGTCATGAGTGAGGAAACGGCGACGACGGCCTTCAACGGAGAGGGTTGGGAAGGGGGGCGGTGGACCTCGGACCCGGATGCCCTTCCCGGTTCCCTGGCGACCTTCGGAGACGCCACGGAATCCCGGGTGGAGGCCCTGCGGAAGGAGGCCATCCGTCTGGCCCACGCCGATGCGCGGAAGGGGATTCCCAGGCTCGATGCGACGGGGCTCACGGAATCGGAGGTCCTCCTCCGGAGCCGATGTTCGGTCCTCCTCCAACGGTGCCGGTCCCAGGAACGGCAGCGATGGTCCCAGGGGGTGGCGGAATCGGAGGAACGCATTTCCAGAACCCTGGGGAAGGCGGCTCTGGGGGTGGATCGGTTCGAACGCACGGCCAACGAGCTGAGCCGCTTGAAGGCCCGCTTGGAGCTCCGGCGAAAGGAAGTGGACCAGGACCTTCGGGAGGAGTCGGGGGAGCGCCGACGAGGGCTTCCTACCCCGGCCTATGTCGGTGCGTTGATCTTCCTGGGGCTCGTGGAGTTCTTTGCCAACGCTCCCGTCTTCAATGCCCTGCTCCCCCGGGATCCGCTTTCAGAACGGCAGATCCAGCTTCTCTCGGAGCTTTCCACCGGTTGGTTCGCCGGAATGGAGCGGATGGCCGCCCACATCCTCTTCCGGCCCGACGCGGCCCTTCTCGCCGCAGGGGTCATCACCTTCCTCTGCGTCCTGGCTCACTTCTTCGGGCATGCGCTGCGGGATCTGGTCATGCAGGGGGAGCGGAAGGAGCGACGTCACACCGTGCAGGGCCGCTCCATTCGAGAGAACATCGTCCCCATCATCCTGTCTGGGGTGGGCCTCGCCCTTACACTCGGGGTGCTCTATGAGGCCCGGGTAGCGCTGGGACAGGTGGGGGAGGAGCGGTGGGTCCACGACATGGAGCAGGTGGAGGAGTTCCGTCGGCAGGCAGGTTGGCTCCGGGTGGATGGGGAGATCCTGGAGGCGAACCAGCTCACGAATCGGGCTCAGGATATGGAGGCGGCGGCCACCGAGCTCCGGGAGTATTCCCTCTCCATGGCCCGGATGAACTTCCCCATTCTCCTCCTGAACCTCACCCTGGTGCTCTGCGCGATCTCTGCGGCCTATTTCCATCGCCGCGACGCGCGGCGGGAACACTTCAACGACACTCCCTTCGAAGACGAACGAAAGGCACTGGTGGAGGAGGGCGAAGCCTGTGCCGGCGACACCTCCGAGCTCTTGGCCGAAGTGGCCGGGGAGATCCGAGGTCTCCGGGCCCGGCTCCTCTCAGGGCCCGGTGAGGGGCCAGGCTCCCTCGTTCCCGAGCTGGCCACGGTCTTCACCACCTACCGGGCGGAAAATGCACGCCTGAGGGATCTGAACCAGGAAGCCATCCCCCCCTTCGCCGAGCCTCCCCCGATTCCCGAGGAGCCCGAGGAGGCGGTGCCCGACGGGAGTGGAGAGTGGGTTTTGCGGACGCCCGAGGAGTACGAGGAAGAGCGAAAGGAGCTGGTGGCCCGGTTCAAGGAGCTGCGAGCTCGGTTCAACGAACAGGTGGCCCTGACATGGTAGGGCGGGTGGAGGCCACTGCGCTCATGGGTGTGCTCCTTATCGCAGGGGCGGTGGTGACGGGGTGCAGCGACCTCTCCCCGTCCACGGACGCATCCGGGTCGGGGGGGGAGACTTCACCGGAGCTGCTCATCTTCGTCTTCGATCGCTCCACCAGCGTCCTGGACCACGAACTGGAGCACGCCCGGCGCCTCACCCGCGACCGCTTGGATTACCTCCGTCCCGGCGACCGCATCGTCGCCATGGAGCTGCTGGAGCTGTCGCTGGCCGAGGAGCCGCAGCGATGGTCACAAGTGGCGCCCGTCCCCCAGTTTCCAGGGCGGCGAGTGCAGAGCGACTCCCTGGCCCTGGACCGATTTATCCAGGACGCCCAGAGCTACATCGCCGCCTTCAGCGAGCCCGAGGGCAGAGAGGATTTTCTCGGAACCGACATCCTCTCCACCTTGCACCTCGTCTCCGGAGAGCTCCAGGCCTATCCCGAGCTCCGACCCACCCTGATCCTCTTCTCGGACATGCTCCAGGCCAACGCCGTGATGAACATGGAGGGTCTCGTTCGGATGCCGCCGCCGGACTGGGTGCAAACCCGGGCGGCGGAGGGGACTCTGCCCGAGCTGGTTGGGCTGTGCGTCGTGGTGGTGGGAGCTCGAACGGATCACTGGGCGGCTCAGCGGGTCCGGGCCTTCTGGGAGGAGTATTTCGAGGTGACGGGGGCCGCCCTCCGGAGCTCCAACTACGACTACCGGCCGGTGCGGCTGCCTTTGGATCCCTGTTAACGGGTCGTCGCTCCTCGCACCGGCTACCCTCTGGACGTGTGGATCTCCACTGGCGAGGAGGGCCGGCCGACCCCGTCGAATCCCGTCACCCGTCTCTCACTTCGCTGGAAGAATCGTCGAAGGAAGAGGGCTCGGGTCAGGAGGAGGGCCTCGGGGATGGACGGCCGGGCTTGAAACCGGCCGTCGCGTCCACGGACTCGGTGCATGAGACGCCGGATCCTGCGGCGGGTACGGTAGCGGAGCTCCTGGGCGGCCAAGGGGCTCGAGGCCCGCTCCAGGAGGCCGAGGAGCAGATCCGGCGCGAGGTGGTGGTCGAACGGGCTGGAGCCATCTCGAATCATCTCCTCGATGGAACGTCGGTCCCGACGAACCGCCTGCGACACCCACCTTCGGACGGAGACCCCGCTGGCGGGGTTCGCGCGAGGGGACGTGAAATGGGAAGGGAAGCGCTCCTCCAGGACTCGCCGGAAGAGCCGCTTGTCTCGCCGGTCCGGAGTCGGAAGCTCCTGGGTGAAATCCAGCGTCTTACGGCTAAGGAGGGGAAGCCGGACCGGGGCGTATCGTCCCGGAAACGTTTCTCTCCATGAGAGACGGCGGGAGAGCCTCTGGTCCAGAAAAAAGAGATCCTTGAGATCGTGAAGGTCCGTCCAGTCGGGCGAACTCCGGATGAGCTGCCGCAGTTCTTCCTGCACGCACTTCTCCCAGGATCGCACCTGGGCCCGAGGGAGGACCGGGGACAGCCTCCCCACCCCGTCCCACCCCGTGATGCCCAAGAGGGAGAACACGTGATCCACCGACCTCAAGTCGCCGTCCGGCCCCCCGTAAAACTCCTC
>SKZC01000168.1 GCA_007127575.1 Gemmatimonadota bacterium | reverse complement strand
TACCTCCGTAACCTCGATGAGATGCACCCTGGGGGACCGGAACCGTGGCTTGTGGATCTCGCAGGTGGCTTCGAATGTCGGGCCGTCCCCTACCGTGAAGGTGCCGCTCCAGTGCGACTGGCCGTGCTCAAGCTTGAAGCTGGTCATTGCCTCGTTTCCAGAAAACCAGGCGTTCACGGTCCAGCCGCCGGTCACGGTAATCTCCACATTACCAGGGTCGTCACTGCCGAACGTCGTCCCGTCCGGTGTCGTAATTGTCACGGCTCGAACTGTCAGATCCCGGCCCCGGAGAGCGAGCCAAGGGCCGGACGGATTGTCCATGGAGAACCCTTGCCTGTGGCCATCAGGGTCCTCGGCGATGATGTTACACTCCGAGCCATTGCTACGGCGGTGGAAGAACTTCCAATCCGGAAAGCTCTCCGGATTGAACTCCGTTCCCTGCCCGTGCTCGGAGAAGGTCGCCTCCAGCTCCCCCGGGTCCACGCCCGGGGCCTCCTGGGTGGGGACGTCGGCACACCCGGCGGTGAGGAGCAGGGCTCCGGCGGCCAGGGCGGTGAGGGTTCGGGCCTTCATGGGTCCTCCTATGTGTGGCGTGGGCGCGACATTCCGCTGGGTGCGCCTCCGTGGGCCAATATACACCCGGTGCGCTGCGATCCCCAGGGCATTCCGGGGGTATTAGATTGCAGGACCGGTGCCACAGTTCCGTCGGGTCGCGTCGAAGTCCTTGTACAGAAAGGGTTTTGGTCCATATTGTGGAAAAGCGACACCCGATGGGAGTCCACCACGAGGAGGCACCACGGTTGCGGAATGCGTGCACTCATTGCGAAGTGCAATACCCGCATCTACGCCCGGAACCAGCGGGTTCGTGGCACCCGGAGCACCCAGGAGGAAGTCCATGACGGAGCCACAAGCGGAAGCGCGACGGGAGTTTCTCCTCCGGCTGGCCCGGAGCTCCGTCTTCCTCCCTCCCCTCATCCTGTCGGCGGACGTTCGACCCGCCGCCGCCCGTCAGGGGAAGGGGAAAGGGGGAGGGCCGCCGGGAAAGGGAGGGGACGACGATGATGACGAGACCACGGGAGGGTTGACCCCCACCTCCTCCGGTCAGACGGCTCCGGCCCAGACCCCCACCCTTCCCGACGCCCCCTGGGGTCAGCGGAGTCCCGGCGCCACACCCCCCTGGAGCCGACCTCCCGGCGGGTCTGAAGAGGAGGAACAGGACTGAGGCCCATCCGGGATAGCCCCTCCGCGGCGGGACCACCGGATCCGGAGCCGCGCCTGTCCCATTCTCCGGCGGCGCGTCCCCTCCTCTCTCTCCTCTTCCTTTTCCACCTGGCGGCCCTCCTCCTCCATCTCGCTCCCGTGGAGGAGGGGAAGCTGGCCTTCCTCCCGGGCCGCACCGGGGAGGTCCTGGACTCTGCCGTGCCCGTGGTGGTCCGGGGGACGGCCCCGGTCACCGAATCCTACGTACAGCTTCTCACCCTTCAGCAGAACTGGCGGCTCTTCGCCCCCAATCCCAGTCGCTGGACCCCCTCCGTGGAGGCCATCCTGTACTACCCGGTGGACCCCCTGGCCCCGGACCCCGGGGAGGGGTGGTCCGCCGAGCGGATTCGGCTCCCAGGCGGTCCCGAAACCGCGGTTCCTCGCTTCGGCGACCACCGGGAGCGGCGTCTCCTCCTGGACGCGGCCCGCGGGGGGTGGGGGGTGGAGTTCCGCCCCTTCCTGGCCGCCGAGCTCTGTAGGGAGGCCGGCGGGTCGGAAGGGCGGGAGGCGGGCAGGGCCCCGGTGGGGGTGGCCCTGGAGGCGACCTGGCTGCCCAACCCGGTCCCCTGGTGGGACGAGGGTCTCCAGTGGGTGGAGCGGGAGGCCCTGGGGGTGTTTCCCTGTCCAGGCGGTGGAGACCCGTGAGTCCGGTCGTCTCCCGGTGGAACCGGTTCTGGTTTCAGGAGGTGGACGGGGCCCCCTTGGGCTTGGTCCGGATCACCTTCGCCCTGGCCGGACTCCTGGCGGCGGTGGAGATGGCCCCCCTCCTTCCTCGACACTACACGGACACCGGGGTCCTCCCCCTCTCCCAGGCCCGGGAGTGGGGGGTTCACGGCCCCCTCTCCCATCTCCTCCTCTGGCCGGAGGTTCTGGGCTCCTCCGGAGCGGCGGTGGCCCTCCACCTCCTCCTGGTCACCTCCCTCTTGGCCCTCCTGGTGGGCTTCCGCACTCGCGTCGCCGCCTGGGCGACCTTCCTCCTCATCGTGTGGTTCCAGAGTCGGAATCCCACCCTCCTCCACGGCGGCGACGAGGTCCTCCGCCTCACGGCTCTCTACCTGGCGGTGGGCCATCTTCCTCTATCCCCTGGGCAGCGGGCCTTCAGCCTGGATCGGCGGAGGGCGATAGGGAGCTCGGCGTCCAACCCGAGAGATGCCGAGGCGGCGCTCATCCCTGCATGGCCCCTCCGCCTGATCCAGATTCAGGTGGCCCTCATGTACCTTACCTCAGGGATCTTCAAGCTCGGCTCCGAGCCGTGGTGGGACGGCACCGCCCTGGCTCTGTCCCTGGGGAATCCGTTGCTCACCCGCTTCGGGCTCCCCGACTGGCCGTGGCTCCAGATTCCCTTCCTGGTCCTGGGGGTCGCGGTGGTCCTCTGGCAGCTCTTCTTCTGGCTCCTGGTGCTCCGCCCCCGAGGTCGGACGATGGCCCTCCTCTTCGGCGTCGCCTTCCACCTGGGGATCGCGGTGGGGATGAACCTGGGGACGTTTCCCCTCACCGTCCTGGCCATTTACCCGGTCTTCCTCTCCGGGGCCACGGTTCGACGCGGCCTGGGCCTGGTGTCCAGGGGGACGGAAGCCAGGGAGGTTTTGCCGTTGACGTCCGTTCACCGCCCGGCGTAGCTTCCCCTGAACCCGCCACCCTCAGCCCGAGCCATGACTCCCGCTCCCCCGCCCCCGGCATCCGGCCCCTCTTCCGTCCCCTTCCGGGCGTTGTCGCTCTCCCTTCTGGCCCTGGCCGTACCCGTGGCCGGGGCCTGGCTCTTTCCAGAGTCGGTGGTGGAGGAAGTCGGTGTGCTCCTCTGGCTCACGGCTCTGGTGCCGCCCTTTCTTCTCACCTACTACCGGGGCTGGTTGGGGGCCTCGGCGGGTCTCGCCGGCGGGATGGCCGCTCTCACTCTGGCGCACCTGGTGGTGGTATGGGGCGAGCTGGCCAGTCCCAACTGGTCCCTGGTGGCGGGCACGGTGGTTCTCTACATGGGGGTCTGCATCGGTGTGGGGGTGTTGGGAGAGGTGCTCCGTCGCGAGCGGAAGATGGCCGAAGACCGGGCCCTCACCGATCCCCTCACGGGTCTGCCCAACCGTCGCCACGCCGGAATCGTTCTGGACACCGCCTTCGCCGCCGCCGTACGGGGGCAGCCGCTGGCGGTGATCTTCTTCGATGTGGACCACTTCAAGGCGTTCAACGACAACTACGGTCACGCCGCCGGGGACAAGGTACTCCGGATCCTGGGTTCGGTCCTGGAGAGTTGCACCCGTCGCATGGATCTTTCGGCCCGCTACGGAGGCGAGGAGTTCCTGTCCATCCTCTCCAACTGCACGGTGGACGGAGCCCTCCTCTTCACCCGGCGAGTTCGGGAAGAGCTGTCCCAGGCGGATCTGCCGTGGGGCCCGGTGACGGTGAGCGCCGGGGTGGCCCTCCACGATGACTCCATGGGGAGCCCGGAGGTCCTGGTGGCGGCGGCGGACCGGGCCCTCTACGCCGCCAAGGAGGACGGACGGGACCGCATCCGGGTGGTGGGGCCGGAGGGAAGGCCGGTGTCTCCGGAGGTTCTCCAGGAGGCGGAGGGCCTGGAGGAGGCTCCCTCCTCATCACCGGCCCCCGATCCCACGCGAAGGAGGGGAACCGGTGGAAGCCGCCGGCACCGCCCTCTCTTCCCCCTGGGCCCCCGGGATGCCTCCGCCCCGCCCGTCTTCCAGGAGGACCCGTCTCCTGCAGCCACCGGTTCTGGCGATTCTTCCACGAAGGAGGGGGAGCGGGAGCGCGTCCCTCGAGTCCTGGTGGTGGAGGATGACGACGGAGCCCGGACGGCGGTGGTGCGGGTCCTGGACCGCCTGGGGTACGAGATCCTGGAGGCTCCCGGTCCGGTGGCCGCCCTCCGTCTCTTCCGGGAGGCGGAGGGGGAGGTGGATCTGGTCCTCACCGACGTCATGATGCCGGAGATGAGCGGGGTGACCATGGTGGGCCGGATGGTGGACCAGCGCCCGGGCCTCCGGGCCATCTACATGTCCGGGTACGTCCAGGGGGAAGTGGCGTGGCGGGGGGCTCCCGGGGCCGTCACGGCGTTTCTGGAGAAGCCCATGACGGTGGAGACGTTGGCGAAGGAGGTGGAGCGGGTCCTGAGTGCCGCACCGACAGATCCGGAGGGGGCTCTTACCAGTACGGGTCCAGCTCGGGGTCGAACTGGATCTGAAGCTCATCCTGCGCCTGGCCCCGGATGAGGTCCCGCTCCCCCAGATCGTAGACGTCGCCGTCGCCCATGAGGACGGGGCGTCGCTCCGGGTCCAGCCCGTCGTAGATGACCACCCTACTGGGCCCCACCACTTTGGCCCGATCCCCCTTGACCACCACCGCCGTTCCCTCGTCCACCCCGATCCCCAGGATAGACGGACGAAGCTGGAGGAGTTCCCAGAGGTCGTTCTGCCGGTTCCGAGCCAGGAGGTGCTGATCCACCGCAGCTCCGGAGAGGAATCCGAAGCCCTCCTCGTAGCCCGGAGCCATGAGAATCTCGTTGGTCCTGGGATCCCCCCGGGCCAGATAGGAGGCTTGGATGGAGGCTCCGGCGGAGGTCCCGCCTACGACGCCGCCCCGCTCCAGGACTTTGAAAAGCTCCCGGTGGGTGCGGGTGTGAAGGTAGGCGTCCACCAGCCGCCACTGGCGTCCGCCGGGGATCCACACCCCGGTGGCCTGGGTGAGGGGCTCCACGAACTCCTCAGAGTCCGCCTCCCGGCGGTCCCGGGTGTGGAGGACGACGAGGTCCCGCGCCCCGGCCTTCCGCAGGTAGTCCACGGCCGAGACGCCCTCGGTCAGCCCCCGGTCCGTGTTGGCCGTGGGAAGGACCACGATCCGGGCGTCCCGCCCCCCGGCCAGCTCCACGAAGCGCTCCCACACCGCTTCGTCCAACTGCCCTCCACCCGCCAGCACCAGTGCGCCGTGGGCTGGACCGACCTGGGGTACCTCGGCGGCGGTGGTGTCCGTGGGCGCAGCGGCGGCCAGCTCGGGCGTGGGGGAGGACGCACACCCCCCCACTCCGGCCAAGAGGAGGGCCGGGAAAAGGAGCCCCTGAGGGAGGATCCCGGCGGCCCTCCGAGGCTTCACCCGACGCTCACCCGGTGAAGTAGGGGTTGTCACCGGAGTCGTGATCCGTGACGTCGTGGATCTCCGTCACTTCGGGGACGGTCTGGCGGATCATGCGCTCCACCCCCTGCCGGAGGGTCATCCGGGACATGGCGCACCCCTGGCACCCTCCGGACATCTCGATGAAGACCTCCGTACCCTTCACGTCCACCAGGTCGATGCGACCTCCGTGGGATGCCACCGCCGGGTTCACCTGCTGATCCAGGACCTCCTGGATCTTGTCAGCCACCGGACCCGATGGAGGCTCCACCGCGTCCAGGCTCTTGCCCTCCGCCGGCCGGATCTCGAACCCGCTTTCGTTCAGCCGCTCCACGAAGTCCACAGTGGCGCCCTCAAGCCGATGGGCGCTCTCTTTTTCCACCAGCACCGTGAAGTCACCCAGGTCCACGGCCATCTCCTCCGGTGAGCCCTCCTCCAGCTCCACCAGCGACAGCTCGAAGGACGGAGCCAGTGGGCTTCCGTTCTTCAGGGTGATTCGGAGGGCTTGGAGGGCTCCGTCGTGCTGATCCATGAAGGAGCGTACCATCTCCCGGGCGTTGTCCGTAAACGTCAACATGGTCTGTCGCTGCCTCCGCCCATCTGGGCTATCTGAATCGCGGCGTCGGGACGCCACGTCGAGGGTTTGGGACGATACTCACCTCCTACCCGCGAGGCCGGAACGGGTTCTCCCTCCGGGAGGGGCCTCGGGACCCCCCTCTCCAAGCGGTTGCTGGCCCCTTCCGCCGCAGGTAGGTTTCGGGCCGCGTGTCCGTTGCCTTCCAGGAGGCGTCGGCCCTTCCGTTCACCTGCTCATCCGCGCCTGCAGTGCGCCCGCCGAGGTCTATGTCCGACCCGAACCTGATGGAACAGCTCGTTTCTCTCACGAAGCGTCGGGGGTACATCTTCCAGTCCTCCGAAATCTATGGAGGCGCCGGATCGGTCTGGGACTACGGGCCCCTGGGTGCGGAGCTGAAGCGGAACGTGAAGGAGCTCTGGTGGAGTCGGATGGTCCACCAACGGGACGACATCGAGGGGTTGGACGCCGCCATCCTCATGCATCCCAAGGTCTGGGAGGCCTCGGGACATGTGGAGGGCTTCACCGATCCGTTGGTGGAGTGCACGAGCTGCCACCGGCGGTTCCGGGCGGATCTGGAGGAGGTGGCCTCGGGGCAATGCCCCGTCTGCGGTACCAAGGACTCCTTCACCGAGCCCCGGAACTTCAACCTGATGTTCCGGACTTTCATGGGGCCGGTGGAGGACGCCGGAGCCCAGGTCTATCTGCGCCCGGAGACCGCCCAAGGCATCTACGTGAACTTCCTGAACGTGCAGGGAGCCGCCCGACAACGGGTGCCCTTCGGGATCGCCCAGATCGGGAAGGCGTTCCGCAACGAGATCACACCGGGCAACTTCATCTTCCGGACCCGGGAGTTCGAGCAGGCGGAGATGCAGTACTTCGTCAAGCCCGGTTCCGACGAGGAGTGGTTCGACGTCTGGCTGGAAGATCGTCTGGAGTGGCACCGCTCGCTCGGGG
>SKZC01000119.1 GCA_007127575.1 Gemmatimonadota bacterium | reverse complement strand
TCCTCGCCGTCGGTGGGAAGCTCCGGTACGGAGACGCCCAGCGCCCGCAGGCACGCCGCCGTGGAGCGGGGGTCCTCGGACGGGAGGAGCCGGGAGAGCCGGCTCTCCCCTCGGGCCAGGGCCGCCAGGAGAAGAGCCCGGTGGGTGAGGGACTTGTCCCCAGGTACGGTCAGCTCCACGGCCCCTCTCCCCTCCACCCCCGGGTCCGCTCCATGAAGGCCGCCACCGCATCCAGATCCCTTCGGGCCAGAAGATCGGCCAGGACCTGGAGGGCACGAGACACGGACTGGAGCCCCAACCCCACCTGTGGAGCCGACCGCTGGAGGAGGTCTCGCCACATCTCGGGCGAGCTTCCCGAGAGGCGGATCATGTCGCGGCCTCCCGGCCCCAGATCGTCCGGGGTGTAGCCGGCCGAATCCAGCGCCCCGGCCAGAGCGTTGGAGACGAGCTGAGGAAGGTGACTGCACCACGCCATCACTTCATCGTGGCCCTCGGCGTCCGTCCACCGCGGCGTCGCTCCCAGACCGGTCCAGAAGGCCCGGGCGGCCTCCTGAACGGAAGCGTCGGCTTCCTGGTGGGTCAGCCAGACCACCGAGCCGGGAAAGAGATCTCCCCTGGAGCCCTGGAATCCCGAACCCTCCCCTCCCGTCATGGGGTGAGCACCCACGAAGCGGTCCGTGATCTCCACCGCACGCGCCTGGTGGAGAACCGGAGCCTTGAGACCCGCCACGTCCATGACCAGCGCCTTGTCTCGAAGTCGGGCCGCGTGTTCTTGCATAAGCCTCTGCACACCACCCAGGGGCACCGCCAGAATCACGGTCCGGGCCTGATCCATCACTCCCTCGGGCTCCGAAAAGCCCTGGTCCAGAACACCCAGGTCCCGGGCGGCGGCCAGATCCAGTGGGTCCCGGGAGGAGGCCAGGACCGAGGGTGCCGGTTCCAGCGCCTTCAGGGCGCGGGCCAGGGACCCACCCATGAGCCCCAGACCCACGATGCCCACAGGGCCCTCCCCGGTCCACGACCCCCTTGGAGCCGGCCCCGTGCCCCGTCCGGGATCAGACATCCCGGGAGGCCACGGGAACGGGATCGAAGACGAAGACCAGCGGAAGGGCGCTGAGGAGCTCATCGCTCCCCGCCAGTTGGTTGAAGGCCGCCTCCCTCTTCCGATGCCGGGCCAGGTCCCGAAAGGGCACACGAAGCCGGAGCAGCCCTCGGAACGGGCCGGGGCCCGCAGCGCCAGCCACCACGGCCTCCACCTCGGGGCCGAAGATGGCTTCCGCCAACTCCAGGGCCCGCCACTGCGCGGTGCGAAGCTGCCACCGACGGGTCCTCCGCTCCTGATCGGGCTCCAGGTCCGGAAGCCGGACGGTATCCGGCAACCAACCCCCGTGCTCCGGGGAATCCGGGATGATGGAACTCATGCGCGCCCCTCTTTCTTCCTGCTCTCTGGGTTCTCGCTCCGTTCCGGCTCGTCCCCCCGAAAGGGGATCTCCACCGAGAGGCCGTCGTACGCCACCCGGGCGCCTGGGAAGGCCGCTCGCGCCTGCCGCTCCAGGGGCGACGCGTTTTGGGCGTACCGGGCAGAAAGGTGGGTGAGGACGAGGCGACGCGCCCCCACGGTCCGGGCCAATTCGCCCGCCTGCCGGGCCGTGGTATGGTACGTCTCCGCCGCCCGGTCCCGTTCGTCATCACCGAAGGTGGCATCGTGGATCAGAAGGTCCGCGTCGGCCGCCACCTCCTTCGTCCCGCGACATGGGCGGGTGTCCCCGGTGTAGACGACGCTCCGGCCCGAGCGTGGTGGGCCCACCACCTCTTCCGGCGCAATGGTCCGCCCTTCCACCTCCACCACCTCCCCTCGATGCAGCCGGCCGAAGAGCGGGCCCTCCGGCACTCCCAGCGTCCGGGCACGCTCCACGTCGAACCGACCCGGTCTTGGGTCTTCCCGAAGGACGTACCCGACGGAGGAGGTCCCGTGCCGGTTTTCATAGGCCTGCACCCCGTATCCATCGCCGCGGACCCCCTCCCCCGGGCGAAGCTCGTGGATCTTCACCGGGAAGGCCAGCCGGTCCAGACCCAGATGGATGGCCTGACTGAGGATCGGCTCGGAGCGGGGAGGACCGTACACCGGGAGAGGCTCCGTCCGTCCCTGGAGAGACAGGGTCCTGGTAAGCCCGATGAGCCCCAGGAAGTGGTCGGCGTGGAGATGTGTGATGAAGACCGCATCCAGAGAGAACCCCGTTCCGAACCGCATCATCTGCCGCTGGGTTCCCTCACCGCAGTCGAAGAGGTAGAACTTCCCTTCCCGCTGGAGGCTCACGGCACTCACGTTTCTGCCCACGGTGGGTCGGGACGCAGCGGTGCCCAGGAATGTGACTCGGATCATGTAGTCTCGGGCGGAACGGACCGTTCACCGACGGGCCTGGAAGGTAGCGGATCCCCGGGACACAGCAAGCCGCAACCCCCCGTTTCACCGGGGTCAGCGCCGGAAACGCCCTCCCCCCGGTCCCAGGGCATCGCGCTGATCCCGGTATGGGACTCCTTCGGTGATCCAGGGGCGAGCCGGCTCCCCCTTCAAGTAGTGATCGAACCACTCCAGGATCCGCCGATGAAGATCGATCCGGTTCGGCGTCCGCGCGAGGCTGTGTCCCTCCCCTTCGTAGACCAGGAGGACCACGTCTCGACCGGCCCGACGGGCGGCGTTGTAGAACTCCACCCCCTGATGGAAGTCCACGGCCCCGTCTTCGGTCCCGAAGGCCATGAGAAGGGGGGTGTTCAGCGTCTCGATGTGGTGCACGGGAGAGTTGGCCACGTAGGAGGAGTAGTCCTCCCACCAGGGGACCTCCATGCGGGCCTGGCTCGTCTCGAAGATCCGTGCATCAGGGTCGCCGGTGCTCCAATAGAAGGAGAGGTACATGGAGATGAGGTTCGTGAGCGGGGCGCCTGCCATCCCCGCCTGAAAGCGGTCCGTCTGGGTGAGTGCGAAGGTGGTCTGGTATCCACCCCAGGAGTGTCCCACCAGCCCCACTCGGTCCGGATCCACCCCCCCTGCGGCCACTGCCGCATCCACAGCCGCCTCCAGCGCCACCACCGCCGATCTTCCCGGGTTTCGAGGACGGTAGAGGATGTCTGGAGCCAGAACGGCGTAACCCCGCTGGGTCCATACGGTGGGGTTGTAAGGCTCCCGTTCGCTGGGGATGTGATACTCGTGAAGGGTCCCCGAGCGTCGTTCGTACGGAAACACCAAGGTGGGAAAGCGTTCCCCCTCCTGGTAGCCCGCCGGGAGGAAGAGGGCCGCCTGCAGAGAATCGCCCCACTCCGTCTGGTATCCCAGGAGCTCCGCCCGCCCCCAGAGGTACTCGTCCTGAAATTCGTTCAGGTGGGTCACCTGGCGGGCTTCCTCCGACTCCGGCTCCATGACGTACACGTTGGGTGGGATGTGGAAGGCCTCGGCCACGAAGGCAACGCGTCCACCGTCGTCCGCCCTGGAGAACCGGCTCAGCCGCCGGTGGGCCTGGAATAGGGAAATTGGGGGTTCCCCCTCCCGTAGAAGGGCGTATCCCATGGCCTTCGTCTCCTCCTCCTCCGTGACCAGGAAGATCCCCTCTTCCAGGTTCAGCCCCTCCTGGTTCTCCGCCAGGTACACCACCCGGTGCCGCGTCCGCGCCTCCGCTCCCGTCGTGAGGCGTTCGCCCCCGCTCCCATCGGGATGAAGCTTCCAGAGATCGTAGCGATCGTAAGCTAGAACCCACTCGTCGTCGGAGGCCCACCCGGCCATCCCGAAGGGTGGCTTCTGCTCCACGGTGTGATCGTTGTCCCGGTCTACGAACTCACCGGGTAGTCCTCCGGTGAGGTTCCGGTGATCTCCGGCCTGCCGGTCAAAGACCCAGTAATCGTCCCCCTGGAGGTAGAGGAGGTACCGACCTCCGGAGCTCATCCCGAAGAAGTGCTCCACCCCCTCCAGAGCCTGTTCACGGTGCCCTGACTCCACCTCCACGACGTACACGTCCTGGTACGCGGGCCCGAACATCCGCTCCTCCCGGTAGGGAGAAGCGTCTACGTCCAAGACCAGGGTTCCCCGGGCCTCCACCCGGGGGACGAGAGAACCCTCCGCTTCCAGGGGAATGAACGTGTCTTCGACGACATGCCAGACCGAGAGTCGCGCCCGACCGCTCTCCCACCGATCCTGCACTCGTTGACGCGGCACGGGCTCCAGATCCCTCGTGTGCCAGATCTCCACCTCCGGAGGATCCTGGGTCCGGTCGGAGGCGCCGCCCAAGGTCCCAGGAAGGTGGGCCTCACGGACCTCTTCCACCCCTTCCGATGGCTCCTCCTCATGGGAGACATCCTCGGGAGCCGCTCCTTCCTCCGGCTCGGCCGTCTCGAACGGCTGGAGTCCCAGGAAGAGGGAACGGCTCCCCGATGCCCACTCCAGACCCCGCTCTCCCGAGATCCGCATTCCTTCCGGAACGTGGGGATGACGTGCCGGGTCCAGGTGGTGCTCCTTCGGGTCCTCTGCGTCGAGTTCCGTCCACGCCCACACCTGGCGCTGGGTCTCCGAGTCCTCCTCCTCCAGCCCCTCCTCCACGACCGCCAGCGCCTCTCCCCCGCCGTCCCAGACCAGATCACCGAAGCGCCCCTCCCCGGAGTGGAGAACCCGAATCCGTCCCTCCACGGGATCGTAGAGTCGCACTCCGTTTCCCACCCCATCCCGAGAATCCACCACGAAGGCCAACAGAGAGCCTCCGTCACCCGGGCGCCAACGGAAGTCGGCTACGTTTCCGAAACTGATCTCCCCACCCGTCGCCAGCTCCCGCAGCACCAGGTCCCTGCCCCGGTCCTCCCCCCCTCCGCCTCCTCGGGTCCGGGCCATGGCCAGGTACCGGGAGTCCGGGCTGAAACGGTACTCTGCTACTCCCGCCACATCCTCCCGACGGTCCGCGTCCACCTCCACCAGGCCCAGGGTTCGGGAAACGGGACGCCCTTGGCTCCGGAGCTCCGCCTCTTCTTCCGGAGGAAGCGCGAAGGAGAAGGCGATCCAGTCGCCGTCCGGCGAGAACTGCGGGCTGGAGCCCCGGGGAACGGCGATGAGGGAGTCCGCGTCTACTTTTCGCAGGTGGAGGCGGCCCTCTCCGTCCTCCCGGCGCACGCGGTAGGAGAGCCAACCTCCATCCGGGGAGAGGGCGAAGCTCTCCAGGCGTTCCCACCTCCCGTAGTCAGAGGGGGTGAGGAGGGCCGGGTCGTCCGCGTTCCCTTGAGCCAGGGCACGGGGTGGCGCGGCCTCCTGGGCGTGGAGGTCCGGAGCTCCTCCAGGGAACAGGAGGAAGAGAACCGATGTCAGGAGCCACCGCTTCATGAGGCCAGCGCAGGGAAAGGCGGACCCGTGACAGCCCGCCGTGAAACAGATGATCCGCTCCCGTTGGAACCGTGGGAGGCGGCTTCAGGTTCCACGGTGGCCGCTAGGGATCAGCCTGAATCCAGGAGCTCGTTCACCGTCTCGGCCAGCTCATTGATGGTGAACGGTTTTTCCAGGAACGCCCGGATCCCCTCGGGAAGCTCGCTGGCGTCCACATCCCGGTCCGCGTAGCCGGAGATGAAAAGCACCTTGAGCTCCGGCCACTCCTCCACCAACTCGGATGCCAGGGTGATCCCGCTCTTCTCCGGCATCACCACGTCCGTGACCAGAAGGTCCGGGCGAGCGCCTTCCTCCGACACGAGAGAGAGCACCTGGGAGGGCTCTCCGGTGTCCAGGACCCGGTGTCCGTGGAGCTTCAGGGTCCGCACCACCGCCCTCCGGGCGTCGGCGTTGTCGTCCACCACAACGATGGTCTTTCCGCTCACGCTCCCCTCCCCTCCGGTCCCAGGCCCCGTGCTTCCCTCCCACCCATGGCTCTGCCCTCCCTCCCATGGCTCGTGGCAAAGCTGGGGTGGGCCCTGGTTCCGGTCAATACGTCTCCTTTAGAACCCCCGAAGGTCCCCGGCACCGCCCCCCGTGCGTTTGCCCCACAGCCAGAGAATCCAGATTGTGAGCGGCGCCTCTGGCGGAGAAGCGGCCCGACCCGCCCTTTCACGCCCGGACACCGGGCACCGGCTTTCACACGCCGAAGGGAAAGCGATGAAGACCTTCGTGAGTCAACTGACCTACCTCCTGGGGGAGGAGGAACTGCGCCGCAACCTCTGGGCCCTGGTCCGCTTCCTCCTCCTTCTGCTGGCCGTCACCCTGGCCTACGCGCTGGGCTTCCAGCTCATCATGTGGTTGGTGGAGGGGGAGGAGCACTCCTTCGTGGCCGGTCTGTACTGGGCCATCGTCACCATGACCACCCTGGGCTACGGAGACATCGTCTTCCACTCCGACGTGGGGCGAGGCTACTCTCTGCTCGTCCTGGTGTCGGGAATCATCCTCTTCCTCATCGTCCTCCCCTTCGTCTTCATCCGCTACTTCTTCGGTCCCTGGCTGGAAGCTCAGGTTCGACTTCGGGCTCCGCAACGGGTGAAGTCGGACCTGCGGGACCATGTGATCATCTGCCGGGAAGATACCATCGCCCCGGGCCTCGTCCGTCACTTCCAGGTCCAGGAGATCCCGTACGTGCTCATCGAACCCGACCCGGAGCGGGCGGCCCGGATGAACCGGGATGGCCTGAGCGTGGTGTGCGGCGAGGTGGACTCGGTGGACACCTATGAACGGGCGGGGGTGGACCGAGCCTCCTTGGTCTTCGCCAACTTCGAGGATGTGGAGAACGCCAACATCCTCCTCACGGTACGGGAAGTAGCCCCTGACGTCCCCACCGCCGCCATCATATCCGACGACCACTCCCAGGACATCCTGGAGCTGGCGGGGTGTAACCATATTCTGCCCCTTCGGCGCCAACTGGGCGAGCAGCTCGCCAACCGGGTGAACGCCGGCCACGCCCAGACCCAC
>SKZC01000390.1 GCA_007127575.1 Gemmatimonadota bacterium | reverse complement strand
TGGCCCGAGCGGCCCGTCTTCGGGACCGTGCGCTCCATGACCTCCGCAAGCACCCGCCGGAAGGTGGAGGTGAAGGACTACCTTGAACGCTTCGGCGGGTGACGTCCCACGAGGGTGGCTGAGCCGCCTAGCAGGCCTGGGCAGGGTCTACACCTTCGAGACGCACCTCTGGCTTCCCAAGCCGCGGGAAGAGGTCTTCGCCTTCTTCTCGGACGCCTACAATCTGCAGGACATCACCCCCGCGTTCCTGAACTTCACGGTGGTCACGCCGCCTCCGATTGTCATGGCCGAAGGCACCCTCATCGACTATCGGTTGCGGATCCGCGGGATCCCAGTGCGTTGGCGAACCCGCATACGGGCATGGGATCCGCCGACTCGGTTCGTTGACGAACAGGTCCGGGGTCCCTACCGGTCCTGGGTTCACGAGCACCGCTTCACCGAGGAAGGAGAAGGCACCCGGGTGTGGGACCGCGTTCGCTATTCCGTCCCCGGGGGAGACCTCCTTCACCGACTCTTCGTTCGAGGAGATGTGGCGCGGATCTTCCGCTATCGTCATCGTCGGCTCCTGGCTCACTTCGGGGAGTCTGACGAGATGGGCGGGGTCGGGCGGGAAGGACCCCTGCACGAGACGTAACGGCCTTCTCGGGTCGCGGGTTCAGCGCCGCTCCCCTGCACGTTCCTCCACTCGACGCACCAGCCGCTGGTATCCGGACCGGTACTCTTCAAACCGGTGGAGGTCGTTATGCCCAGCCCCTTCTACGACAATGAGTTCGCCCCCCTCGCCGCGGACCTCGGAATAGAGACTGCGAGCCAAGCTGGCCGGAACGACACGGTCCTGGCCTCCTGCGGCGATGAAGACCGGCTCGTCCACTCGATTCATCCTGGCGCCGCTGTCAAAGCGACGCAGGGATTCCTCCAGGTCCAGCCGGACGAAAAGACGAGTGTACCAGGGGAGAAAGCTCCGACCCCAATCCTGGGCCGAGGTCACGGGGTTTTCCAGAACGACGCCGCCTACGGACTGCCCATCCGCCAGAGTGAGAGCGGGGAAGGTGCCGATGGAGTGTCCGTGGACGATGAGCCTGTCATCCGACACTTCCCGCTCCTGGGCGAGGTAGCGTCGAAGGACCCGGGCGTCCCGAGTGAGCGCTTGGAGGGATGGCTCCCCCTCGCTCCAACCGTAGCCCCGATAATCCACCAGAAGCGCGTTCACGGGGAGCTGCGCAAACAGCTCCAGGTACCCGGTGGAGTGCACAAGATGGAAATCCCGGCCACCGAAGAGGAGCACCGTGGCCTCGGCCCCGTCACTTTCAAGCCACCAGCCCGACAGGGTGACCCCGGGATCCGCCGCGGGAATGGAAACCTCCTCCAACGTCGCTCCCGGTACTGCGAAGGTGGCCGGAGTGACGGTACGCCGCGCATCGAAGACGTCGGCCTCGTAGACGGGAATGGAGACGCATGAGGCCGTCAACAAGGTGGCGAGGCTGAGGAGCCCAACACGCCTACGGCACCATCGTTCGCGGGCGGAGAAAGAACGCGCATCTATGTTGTGCATGGGAAGAAGGGGTCGCTGGGGTCTACGGGAACGGGGCTGTCCTCCCCCGCCACCGATACGGGCTTCCGGCGTGGAGCCGCTCGTGCCAGAATAGGTCCCTGGCGGGAGGGCGGCAATGCCTTCCCGAGGCGGCTGGGGTCAGATGGGGACCCGCTGGGCCCGAACGGTGCCGGAGGGTTGGAGGCGGGTTAGAAGAGAGGTCTTCCGTCCAACCCTTCCGGTGCTGTGACCCCCAGGATCCCGGCCAGAGTCGGGGCCAGGTCCACGGTCCGGACCGGCTCCGTTTGGGTTCCGGGTTCCACCCCCGCTCCGTAGAACATGAACGGAACATGGCGGTCATGGAGATACGGCACGCCGTGCGTGGTCCCAGTGGTGCGGACCAGGGTGCCCTCGACGAGTCGGACCTCTACGCCGTACGTGGCCATGCGCCCCGACAACCGCTCGGGATGGAAGGACCTCCGGTATAGCTCAACGAAGGAATCTGCCGGACTTTGAGAGGCCAGCGTCTCCAGCGTCATTCCCGCCTCCACCCACTCCAGAGCCTCGATTCGGCGCGCCACCTCCTCCCGGGCGGATTCGGCTTCGGCGTCCCGGGCCTCGGCGCCCGGTTGCCCCTCCAGGCCCTCCGCCGCATCCTCAAGCGCTTCCGCTAACTCAGAAGTGAGCCGAAGCCCGTCGCCACCCTGTTCGGCCAGGTACTCGGGAAGTGGAAGCACTCCGTGGTCCGACGTCAGAACCACGACGTACCCACCTTCACCTATCACGTCATCCAGGAAGGCGAAAAACCGATCCAGCTCCCGGTCCAGGCGAAGCAGGTTGTCCAACTGCTCCCGGCTGAACGGACCGAACTCGTGGCCCACACGGTCCGTGGCTGAAAGGGCGATGGCCAGGTAATCAGGTGCCGGACCCCGTCCGAGCTCCAAGGCTCGGACCGACTCCTCTGCCAGGGCTAGGGTCGCGTTGTCCAGGGCGGGAGTTCTGGAAAGGAAGTGCGCCGGTCCGTCGTACGGGTCGTGATCCGGGCAGTGGGGGAAGTGGGTGTGGATGCCGTCCGACTCGTAGTCCACCGTATCCGGCCGGGAGAGATGAGCCACGTCCGCGCTGAGATCGGCTTCCCAACATTGATCCGCAGCGAACCGATCCACGATGGATTCGTTGAAGGTGGAGACCCAGTCGGGGAGCTCGGGCCGGTAGTGGCTGGAAGAGACGAAGCCTTCGCTTCCGACGCTGAACCAGTAGACGTGGGTTCGGTCGTCGTCTGCCGCCGCCCCGAAACCCCGGGGACCCATGAGCACGGACGCGGTGCTCTTGCCGGATAGGGAGACCACCCTGGACGCTGGATCATGCTGGAGCAGCCAATCTGGAAATCCGTCGACGAGCAGGTTCCGGGGCGAGCTGCCCGAGCCGTCTCCACCCACCAGTCGAGTCTCGGGGTCGGCCACGCTGGAGACGGTCTGCCACTCCCTTTCTTCCCATTCCCTCCAGGAATTCGCCACGATCCCGTGTCGAGCAGGGATGACTCCCGTCGTGGGCGTGGCGTGACCGGGAGAGGTGAAGGTGATGGCGTGGTCGTGCACCGCATCCGAAAAGAGCAACCCGCCATCGGTGAGGCGCCGAAATCCTCCGCGGAACGCAGAGTCGTACCGTTCCATCAGCTCCGGCGTCAGTTGGTCCACCACCAGGACCACGGCCAACCCCACCTGGACTGCTTCCTCTTCTTCGGGCGCGCAGCCCAGCAGGCCCAGGACCAAGGCCAACGCGATCCACGGTGTCGAACGGTTCCCGCTTCCAGTTGGAAAGCTCATTCGGGTCTCAGGGTTTCGGGAAGGGTTCGTCGGGAGTCGGAGGCCCCTCTGGGAGGGAGTCCTTATCCACGACCAAAGAATGGATCGCGACGGACAGCCGGCGCAAGGAGCGGGGCTCCTCCGCTCCCAACGGGTGGGACGTCCCCGGCTCCACCCCTCGACCCTTATCTTGTGGAACCCCTACCCCCGAAATAAGCTTGAAAGGTTTGACCCATTTTCTCCCCTCCCGAATCGGAGTCGAACGATGATCTCACGGCGTCGTTGGTTGAAGCTCACCGCAGCCGCCGGAGCGGCGGTGCCCTTCAGCCCCAGTCTGACGGAGCTCCTCTTCAGGAATGAGATGATCACCCGGGCCATCCCTTCCACGGGGGAGGAGATCCCCATCGTGGGCTTGGGGAGCTCCGCCACCTTCGCATCCATGGCCGGAAGCGAGGAGGCGGATCAGCTTCGGGAGGTCCTTCGGACTCTGGTGGAAGAGGGCGGGTCGGTCTTCGACACGGCTCCGAGCTACGGAGGGGGAGTCTCCGAGGAGGTGGCGGGCCGGTTCGTTCAGGAGCTGGGGATCGGGGATCGGGTGTTTTGGGCCACCAAGCTCAACGTGGCGCGCGAGGGCCCGGCGGATCCCGAGGCGGCTCGAGCCCAGGTGGACGCCTCGTTCCAGCGGGTGGGCAAGGATCCCATCGACCTGATCCAGGTCCACAACATGGGAGACCCGGAGGTTCAGCTCCCGATCCTTCGGGAATACAAGGAGGAGGGACGGGTCCGCTACATCGGGATCACCACCACCTTCGAGAACCAGTACGACCACCTGGTGGAGGTGATGCGGAACGAGCCTCTGGATTTCATCGGCACCGACTACGCCGTGGACAACCTCCATGCGGAGGAAACGATCCTCCCCCTGGCCCAGGAGCGAGGCATTGCCGTGCTCGTCTACGCTCCTTTCGGCCGAACGCGACTCTGGAACCGCGTCGAAGGTAGAGAGGTCCCGGAGTGGGCCGCGGAGTTCGACGCCGAGACCTGGGCCCAGTTCTTCATCAAGTTCGCGGCGTCCCATCCGGCGGTAACCGCGGTGACTCCGGCTACCAGCCGGCCCCACCATATGGTGGACAACCTGGGAGGTGGACGGGGACGACTGCCTGACGAGGCCATGCGCCGACGCATGGTGGAGTACGTGGACGCCCTGCCTCAGGCCTGACCGTTCCCTTGCGCTTGTGGCGCCGCTGAATTTCCGTAGCCGCTGGGAGTTCGGCGGCGTCACGCGCTACGCCGCCTTCTCGAGCTCTTGGGCCTGCTCCGCCATCTTGCGGATGAGCCCCGAGAAGATCTGGGAATGGGCGGGGTACAGTGCGTACCAGTAGAGGAGTCCCGCGAGTCCCCGAGGTGCGAAGTACGCCGTCTGCCTCAAGATGGACTTCTGAGGGTCCAACGTTGCTTCGTCGCTCGCCTCGGACGACTCCTGCGGCTGCACCTCGAACTGCAGCCATGCACGCCCCGGGACCTTCATCTCCGCCCTGAGCCGCAGTAGGCGCCCCTGTTCCACCACCTCCACTCGCCAGAAGTCCACGGCGTCACCCTGGCGCACCTCCTCCCGGTCCCTCCGCCCTCTTCGGAATCCCACCCCTCCCAAGAGTCGGTCCACTCCGCCGCGGAGGCGCCAGGCCCAGTCGGCATAGAGCCACCCCTGGTCGCCGCCCAGTGCGGAGAAAACCCGAAAGACGTGCTCCGGCGAGGCCTCCACCGGGGTCTGCCGCTGCTCCATGATCATCCCTTCCTCGGCTCGCAGCACTACCGACGGTGTCCTCCTTCCCGAGCTCGCCAGGGCATCGCTCCAGCTCGTCTCGGTCCTCCCCTCCTGTAGCCCTGCCAGCGCGTCTACAAGTGCTTCCCGATAGGAGAGGGGGTCCAGCTGAGGGAAGAGGCTTCGGGCCACCGGGTTTCGTACCACCACCTCGTTCCGCAACCCCTGGATGAGAGGGCGGGCGATGCCCGAAGGGATGGGCGTCATCCAATGGACCCAGTACGATGAGAGGCGTGGCGTCAACACCGGTACTGGCACGAGCCACCGCTTGAGTCCTCGCTCGGAAGCGTAGGCCAGCAACATTCCGCCGTAGGTGAGGACGTCCTTCCCTCCGATCTCCACGACTCGACCTGCGGACGCCGGAGTTTCGAGGGCGCTCACCAAGTACCTCAGAACGTCCCGGATGGCGATGGGTTGAACGCGGGTATAGACCCACTTGGGGCACACCATCACCGGGATCCGCTCCGTGAGGTGCCGGATCATCTCGAACGAGGCACTTCCGGATCCGACGATGACGGCTGCCCGGAACTCCGTGACCGGCACCCCTCCCCTGGCCAAGGCCTCCCCGGTCTTGTGTCGAGAGCGAAGGTGCGGGGAAAGGTCCGTGCTGGGATCCCCCAGGCCGCCGAGATAGATGATGCGTCGAACGCCGGCTTCCTCCGCCGCCGTTCCGAAGCCGCTGGCCGCCTCCTCGTCCCGCTGGGAAAAGTCCGAATGCCCCTGCATGGAGTGGATGAGGTAGTAGGCCACATCCACGTCCTCCATGGCCTCGGCCAGGCTGGCACGATCCAGCACGTCTCCCTGGGCCACCTCCACCCGGCCTAGCCACGGACGGCCCGCCAGCCGGGCGGGATCACGAGCCAGCACCCGGAGCCGGTAGCCCTTCGCAAGCAGGAGTGGGATGAGACGGCCACCTATGTACCCGGTAGCCCCAGTTACCAGCACCCGGTCGGCTCGGTCGGCGTTCTCGTCCGCGCGGGGGAGATTGGAAGCCGCCTGGGAGTCCTTCACCCTTTGCACCCGAGGCCGTCAACCGCGACTCCGTATTCGGCTTGCCCCACTAGAGGGCCTCGATGACCTCGACCATCCGCCGGCGCGTGGCCTCGTCGGGGAGCCGTCCCACCCCTCCTCCCATGTTTTCCCGGAGATGGTCCGGGTTGGACGTAGCGGGTATCGCGCAGGTGAGGGCCGGATGGGAGACGATGAACTTGAGGAAGAACTGGCTCCAAGCCGTGCAATCGAACTCCTCCGCCCAGTCTGGAAGCGGATGCCCCTGGACCCTGGGGAAGAGACCACCACCGGCGAAGGGCCGGGCCGCGATGACGGCGACTCCCCGCTCCCTCGCTGCCGGCAGGAGACGCTCCTCCGCCCGCCGCTCCAGCAGGCTGTAGTTCGTTTGGACGAAGTCGATGCGGGGATCGTCGAGTAGGGCCTCCACTGCCGGATACCGCTCCTCGGAGGTGTTCGTGATCCCGATGTAGCGGAAGCGACCCTGGTCCCTCCACTCCTCCAAGGTCTCCAGGTGCACCTCCACGTCCACGAGGTTGTGCACCTGCATGAGCTCGATGCTGGAGCGGCCGAGCTCGGCCATGGATTGCTCCATTTGCGCTCGGCCCTCCGCCTCTCCCTCCGTCCAGACTTTGGTGGCCATCCAGAGCTCATCGGCGATCCCCAGCTCAGCCGCGAGATCTCCGGCCACCCTTTCCGCCGGGTCGTACATGGGAGACGAATCGATGACCCGGCCTCCCAGGGCGTGAAAGGAGCCAAGCACC
>SKZC01000267.1 GCA_007127575.1 Gemmatimonadota bacterium | reverse complement strand
CTGGGAGGGGGCGGCGCTTCTCCTCTTTCCCATGGCGGTGACCTGGGCCGCCGACTCTGCCGCCTATTTCGCCGGGCGGAGGTGGGGCCGCACCAAGCTTCTGCCCCAAGTGAGCCCGGGAAAGACGGTGGTGGGTGCGGTGGCGGCCCTGTTGGGCGCCGTGGCTGCGGCGGCTGTGTTCGGACACCTCTTTCTTGCGGACCAGTCGGTCATACCGTTGGGGCCATTCGCGGTGGCGGTCATGGGGTTGGCCATCGGGGTGGCTGCTCAGGTGGGGGACCTGGCCGAATCCGTGTTGAAGCGATCCGCCGGTGTGAAGGATTCCGGGAGCCTCCTTCCCGGACACGGAGGGGTGCTGGATCGGTTCGATTCCCTCTTCACCGTCCTTCCCCTGACCTACGGACTGTTCCTCCTGGCCGAGAGAGTGGGATGATGATTCGCATCGCGATTCTGGGTTCCACCGGGTCCATCGGCGAGAGCACGTTGAAGGTGATTCGCCGCCATCCACACCGCTTCAAGGTGGTGGGGCTGGCGGCCCGGAGGTCGGCTGAGGCGCTGCAAGCCCAGGTGCAGGCTTTTGGTTGCACCACAGTCGTATTGGTGGAGGGTCACCGGATGGACGGTGAGGACGGCATCCCGTCCTCTTGGAAGGCGGGACGGGAGGCGATCCTCGACCTGGCGAAGGGGGAAGGGGTGGACGTGGTGGTGAACGCCCTGGTGGGGAGTGCCGGGCTCGAGCCCACCCTTCAGGCGTTGGAAGCCGGGAAGCGATTGGCCCTGGCGAACAAGGAGTCGCTGGTGGCCGGTGGGCAGCTCGTTTTGGAGGCGGCTCGCCGAGGGGGTGGGGAGCTCATCCCGGTGGACAGCGAACATTCGGCCATCCTCCAGTGCTTAGACGGTCAGCCGCCGAAGGGCATTCAGCGCCTGGTACTCACGGCGTCGGGGGGGCCGTTCCGGGGGCGAACCGCGACGGAGCTCGCCGGGGTGGGTCCCGCCGACGCGCTGCAACATCCCACCTGGGAGATGGGGGCCAAGATCTCGGTGGATTCGGCCACGCTGGCCAACAAGGCGTTGGAGGTCATCGAGGCCCACCATCTCTACGGGATCCCGTATGACCGGATCGACGTGGTTGTGCATCCCCAATCCATCGTACACTCCTTTGTGGAGTTCGTGGACGGGTCGGTGCTGTCGCAGCTCGGCTTTCCCACGATGGAGTTGCCCATCCTCTACGCGCTTACCTATCCGGAGCGGATCGGGGACCAGGATCTCAGGACCTTCGATCCGGTCCGCTCCTCCCCCCTGACCTTCGAGGAAGTGGACCGGGAAGCGTTTCCCCTCTTCGGGCTGGGGTTGGACGCCGGACGGCTGGGGGGCACGGCACCGGCGGTCTTCAACGCCGCCAATGAGGTGGCTGTGGAGGCCTTTTTGCAGGAACGCGTTTCCTTTCCCGGCATGGCCGACGTGGTGGCCGAAGCCCTGGCAAGACATCGGGTATCGGCGGTTCGGGAAGTGGGCGACGTGCTTGAAGCGGACCGGGAGGCCCGAGCCCTGGCGAAGGCCGCAGCCCACTCACTGAGTGCACCGATGACGGGCTCCGAGGGTATCTGAAGGCATGACTATCATCGCCACGATCATCGTCCTGGGCGTTCTCATCTTCGTCCACGAGCTGGGCCATTTCTGGGCGGCCAAGTGGGTAGGGATTCGAGTGGAGCGCTTCTCCATCGGGCTGGGTCCCCGAGTATGGGGCTTCCGACGGGGGGATACCGAGTACGTTCTCTCCGCCATTCCGCTGGGAGGGTACGTGAAGATGGCGGGGATGGGCGAGGAGGTCCTGGAGGCCATTGAGGGAGGTGGGGACGGTACCCCCCGGCAGCCTCAGGAGTCGGACTTCGACCGGAAGTCCGTGTGGGAGAGGGCGCTGGTCATTTCCGCCGGCGTCATCATGAACATGCTTTTCGCCTTCGTGGCCTACTCCCTGGTGGCGGGAATATGGGGCGGACAGGAGCCGGACACGGATCGGTTCGCCCAGGTCCAGGAGGAGCTCCTCCCTGCCGGTGCGGAGTCCTTGGCGGAAATCCCTTCCGGGGCGCGCCTGGTTCGGATCGGCGATCGTTCCGTGGTCCACTGGGGGGACGTGCGTCGAGGCCTCACCGAAGCACCTCCTGGCCCACTGACGGTGGAGTTCGACGAGCCTGCGGGAAAGGTGGAGGTGGTGGTCCCCGAGGACGTCGAGCTTCGGACCACAATGGCCCAGGCTTTGAACTGGTGGACGGATGCACGGATCCTGGCCGTGCAGCCCGGATCGCCGGCCGCCGAAGCGGGTCTTCGGGAAGGAGATCTCATCGTCGGGGTGGAAGGGCAGCCGGTGACGCACTGGTGGGAGTTCCGGGACGCGGTTCGTGTCCGGCCGGAGGAGCCCACCGAGATTCAGATCCAGCGGGACGGTGGGGAGCTGGTCCGGACCATGACACCGAGTGCGGTGGACGAGCGCGATCCCCGGACCGGAGAAATGCGGACGGTGGGTCAGATCGGAGTGGTACAGGACGCGACGTACACCTTCGTGGGCATGGGGCCGCTGGAGGCGGTGCGGCACGGGGGACGTGAGACGGTGGCGGTTACCGGGATGATCCTGGGGTTCCTTCGGGATCTGGTCACGGGACAGGTCTCGCCCAGGAACCTGGGGAGCGTGGTGGCTATCGGGGAAATGTCCGGGCAGGCGGCGCAGGCCGGGGCGGCGGTGTTCCTCCAGTTCATGGCGTTCTTCTCCATCAACCTGGCCATCCTGAACCTCCTTCCCATCCCGATCCTGGACGGAGGTTGGCTCGTGTTCCTGGGCATCGAGGCCATCCGTGGGAAACCGGTCTCGGTGGAACAGAGGATACGCTGGAGCCAGGTGGGCTTCGTGGTGCTCCTGGGAATCATGGCTCTGGCCCTGGGGAACGACTTTCTACGGCTTCTGGGCCTCTGAAGTCCAGCTCCGGAGGCGCGGGCTCCGGGGGCTCAGAGGAGGGACAACTGCTCAGGACCGTGCCTGCGAAGGAGTCCTGCCACGTCCACGAGCTCGGTGGGCTCATCCTGGCGGGCCACGGCGAGTAGCCCACGATACCCCGCCCGTGTCAGCGCCCGATTCACCACCTCGTGAGCGAGCTCGGGCTCATTGCACTCCTTGGAGAGGTGGGCGAGGACGACCCCAACCAGGAGCGGGTGGAGGAGCTCGCAGGCGAAGCGGGCTGCGGCGTGGTTGGAGAGGTGTCCGTGGCTGGAGGCGATCCGCTCCTTCACCCGCGGGGGATAGGGTCCTTCCTGGAGCAGCCGTTCGTCATGGTTGGCTTCCAGGATCAGGAAGTGGCATCCGTCCAGCGAGTGCCGGATCTGGGTCGTAGGTCGACCCAGATCGGTGGCGATCCCCACCCGGGTCCCGCACTCCTTTCCAGTGACGGTGATGGCCACCGGGTCCACCGCGTCATGGACGGTGAGGAAGGGGTCGAATCGGAGGGGGCCGATCTCGAAGGGGAGACCCGGGTGGTATTCCCGAATCTCTTCCCCCCCTCTCAGGAGGCTCGCGCAGGCATCCCGGGTTCCCGGCGTCAGGTATAGGGGGAGGCCATGGCGTCGCGCCAGAACCCCTATCCCCCGGGTATGGTCTCCGTGCTCGTGCGTCACGACGATGCAGTGGAGATCCGAGGCCAGGAGCCCCACCCGAGCCAGGCGCTCCTCCACCTGCTTTCCCGAGAATCCGGCGTCCACCAGCACCCAGAAGCCGTCCCTCCCCACCACGGTGGAGTTTCCCGCACTTCCGCTACCCAGTACCGCCACGTTCACCGGCGGTCGTCCCCTCCGTCGACGGCCTCCTTCCAGGCCCGTGCCAGGACCCCCTCCATCCCGGAGGTCAGCTCTACTCCCCGCCGGCCCATGACCAGCCGAGCCGTCTCCAGAAATCGGTCCCCGTCATACCGGGCTCCTCCCGGTGCTCCCCCCCAGGAAAACGGCGGGACCCAGCCCGACACGGTGTCGGAACCGAAGAGATTCGATCCTGCTCCCACGGAGGTTCCTGTGCCCACCAGGGTGCCGATGGCCGTCTTCACGTGATCGCCCAGGAAGCACCCCACCTTCTTCAGTCCCGAATCTTCAGGCCCCTGGGGGGTTCCCACGCGCACCAAACCGTAGTTGTTCTTCAGGTCGCTGTTGGTGGTCATGGCTCCCAGATTGACCCATCGACCCAGGTAGGCGTGTCCAAGGTGGCCGTCATGTGCTTTGTTGCTGTAGCCCAGGATTACCGAGTCGGCCACCTCACCCCGGACGCGGCACACCGGGCCAAACGAGACACGGGAGATGAGCCCACCCAGGAGGGTGGAGCCCGATCCGACGAAGCTCGGTCCTTCCAGAAGGGTGAAGCTCCGGACCCGGACCCCTTCACCGAGGCACACGGGACCCTCGGAGAGCTCCAGCACCACCCCGGGGTCCAGCGTGACCCCGGGGCCCATGAGGAGAGGGTGGGTGCCCACCCTCTCCACCCCGGATGGGAGCGGGTCGGTGGCCTCGAACCTTCTCCATCCTGGAGGAGGCTCGTCGGAAGCAAGGCCGGCGAGATCGGTTGCGAGTCGAGCCGGGTTCTCTGAAACCAGCTCCCAGGGGCGCCGAAGGAGTCGACCCGGAACGGGGTGGGCTCTGACGTCCGAAGGGGGGGACTCGGGGAAGAGCTCCCTCAGAGGAAGAGGGAGGGGGACGTTCGGGGGGAGGACCCACCCGGCCACCTCCCCATTCACGGTGAGAGCGATGGCGGGTCCGCCTGCCTCCCGCACCTCTCCCTCGGAGAGCTCCGCCGTGAGGCTGTCTCCTTCGGGTACGAGGAGGCTGGAGAGAAGGATTCGGGGCCTGGAAGGATCCTCCGTGGCCGCGGAGTTCGCAAGGACTGGAGGACTTCCGGGCTCATGAAACCCCTCCAGCTCCGGGCGGCCCAGGTACCCAGTGCAGGTTCTGGAGACCCATCCTTCGAGGCGCTCCCGCAGGAGGTGGGCTCCGAAGAGGAGCTCGCCCACCGGACGGGTGAGCTCGAAGGGTTCCCAGCGCTGGGTCGCGTAGGCCTCCACGAGAAAGAATCGTGTGCTCACTCGGAGTTGCCCTCCGGGTCCCGTAGCTCCGGAGGGAGCCGTTGGAGCAGCGCCTTCAGATCTCCCCCCCGGGATCGAGGAGTCACGAAGGTGACCCCTCGAGTCCGAACCACCAGGAGGTCTTCCACCCCGAAGAGGACCACGGGGCCTCCACGGCTATAGACCACGTTCCCCTTGGACTCCACCGGGTGGACGTCCCCTACGGTCACGTTTCCGGAAGCGTCCGTCCCACGGCTCCGAGCCAGGGCTTCCCAGCTTCCCACGTCGTCCCAACGGAAGGTGGCTCGGACCGAGGCCACTCTACCACTCCGCTCCAGGACCGATTCGTCCACGGAAATGGGAGGGACGGTGTGGAAGAAGTCTTCCATGGCTCCGCTCGCCAGGAGCGGGAGGTGGTCTCCCACCTCGGGGGCATGGAGCCGGAGCTCATCGAGAAAGCGCCGGGCGGTCCAGACGAAAATGCCTGTGTTCCAGAGATACCCCTGGTCCACGTACTCCCGGGCCCGTTCCCGGTCCGGTTTCTCCACGAAGGCTTCCACCTGGAAGGCCTCCACCGGGGCGGGGTCGGGCAGGGGGAGGGGTGAGCCGGGCCGGATGTAGCCGTAGCCCGTCTCCGGCCGGTCCGGAGTCGCGGAGATCGTCACCAAGCGGTCGTGTTCCCGGGCCACGGTGGCTGCCGCACTCAAGGTCTGGATGAGCTCCTCCTCCGGCTCCACGACGTGGTCCGAATGGAGGGACACGAGGAGGGCGTCCGGGTTCCTCCGGGCCAGCTCCCAGGCCGCCCAGGCGAGGACGGGTCCGGTACCCCGGGCTCGAGGTTCCACCAGGAATGCATCGCTGAACTCGGCGGGAAGCACCGACCGGATGGGATCTACCAGGTGGGCCCCGGTGAGAATGTGGACCCTCTCCGCCGGGGCCAGGGCCCGGGCCCGCCGAACCGTGTCCACCACCAGAGGATCGTCGCCGGCCAGCGGAAGGAGCTGCTTGGGAACGGAAGGGGTGCTGGCCGGCCAGAACCGGGAACCGATCCCGCCGGCGAGGATGAGTACGTGGAGGTTCGGGTCGTTCACTGCGGCGAAACGCTCCCGGCCTCTGAGGGCGACTTCGAACGTTGGGTGAGGCGGGGAGATCCCCCCGCGATTCGAGGGGGCGGAACCTACCTGGCGGAGGGTGTAAAGTCAAGCAAACCCGCGGGTTTCAGGGTTGACACCGATGTCGGGGTACCGGTAGTGTTCGGCGCTCCTCCAAGGGGGCTCGAGTGGGGTGGCGGTCCCCGTCGGTTCATTCTCGTGCTCCGGCTTCCCAACGCGCTCAGGACTGTGATGCTCCGAACTCGATTCCGGCTGGCCCTCATGGTGTCGGCCCTGGCCCTCTCTTCGGCCGCATGCGGTGGTGACCCCTTCGCCCTGCAGTGGGTGGAAAACCCGGAGGAGGCCACGGTATATGCCCTGGACCGTCCGGAGCCGCACCTCCGCTCGGGCTTCAACCTATTCGAGCGCCGCCCGGTGCGGATCGAGGAACCGGCCGCCGACGGCCGGTGGGACTTTGCCGTGGAGCGGAGGGACGGAACCCTCTACTTCCTTCCTCCGCGGGTCATGGGGATCCGCAACTCCCGGGCCGGATTGAGTCCCATGCAAGGGATTCCCTGGGAGGACATTCGGGAGGCACCGTCGGACAGCACCCTGTACATCTTCAACGAACCGGTGGAGGCGGAGCGCGGCACTGTCTACGTGATTCAGACCCACGAACAGACGGGAAGCTTCGGGCTGCGTTGCGTCTACTACGGAAAGGTGGAGCCGGTGGAGTTGGATGTGGAACGAGGTGCGTTGACCTTCCTCTTCGACGTGAGTCCCGACTGCAACAATCG
>SKZC01000405.1 GCA_007127575.1 Gemmatimonadota bacterium | reverse complement strand
CCGATCCGGACCCTTTCATGGACGTTGCCCCCGTTTCCGGGGCTGGGGAATCGACCCCTGCGGGTCGCGAGAACCCGTCCACCCCGTCCGGGTCCGGCTCGGCCCCCCACGCCGAGGAGGCGCACGACGCCGAAGCCCCTGACGAAGCCGACGACCCGCTGGCTGCCATCCGGAAGCTGGCCGGGCTGGGGCGAGAGGGAGCCATGGAAGAGGCTTCCGACGTGGTGGTGGAGCCGCCGGTGCCCGAAGGAGAGGAAGGGCGTCGCGGGGAGCCGTGGAGTCCGAACCCCGAGAAGGTCGTGTGGCGTTGGCCCCGTCTGGAGGACCGGATGGTGGAGGAGGTGGACTGATGGCCATCGAAGGCTCACTGGCCGATGTGAACCTGGCGGATATCTGTCAGCTCCTGGCGATGGGGGGAAAGACGGGCTGCCTCACGGTGACGGATCGGTCCAACTTCGGCTATGTCTACTTCGAGGGAGGGAAGGTCACGTACGCATCCATTCTGAACCGGCCCGACCGCCTGGGGGAGCTGCTGGTCAGAAACCAGGTCATCGACCGGGACGAGCTGTCCCAGGCCATGGAGGCTCAGGCCCACCAACCGGGGAAGCGACTGGGCCAGGTGTTGGTTTCCCGGGGGGCTCTCACTGAAGAGGAGTTGAACCGTTTCATCACCGTCCAGATCGAAGAGGCGGTTTACCACCTCTTCGCCTGGAGCCAGGGAAGCTTTCACTTCGATCCCGAGCAGAAGCCCGAGGCCGGTGCGCTGAAGGTCTCCATCAATGCGGAAAGCCTCCTGCTGGAAGGAGCCCGGCGGGTGGACGAATGGAGCCTCATCGAGAAGAAGATCCCCTCCATGGATCTCATCTTCTCGCTGGAACGTGATCCCCGGGGCGCGGAAGATGTGGAGCTCACCGAGGAGCAGAAGAAGATCCTCCCCCTCCTGGATGGACAGCGAACGGTCCGGGAGATCGTGGCTGAGTCCGGGCTGGTGGAGTTCGACGTGGCGAAGGCCATCTTCGGGCTGCTGCAGGCGGGATACGCTCAGGGGGCGGGGAGGAAGACCCCATCCCGCCCGGATGAGGGGGACGGGTCTCCGCATCACCAGCACCTCAACCTGGGGCTGGCCTTCTACCGGGCCGGGATGTTCGAGGACGCGGAGCGGGAGCTCATGGCTGCGCTGGATGGCGAGGAGGAGCTTCCGGAGGCCCGCCGCCGGCTGGCTCTCATATGCATGCGAGACGGACGATCCGAGGAGGCGCTGGAGCATCTCGTCACCCTGGCCCAGGGACGTTCTCCCACCGCCGGTACCCTCCAGAACCTGGCCCTGGTGCTGGAGGACCTGGGTCGGTGGGATGAAGCGCTTCAGGCGCTGGATCGGGCCCGGAACGTTGGAGCCGAGAACAAAGCGGTGTTGTTGAGTCAGGGAATCGTTCACCTCAAGGCCGGACGGCCCGATGCCGCCAGGGAGCACCTGGAGCGCTATCGTCGGAGATCCGGGAGGGCTCCATTTTCCCCGCTCTACTATGCCTTCCGACTCCTGGCGGAGGCCACCTCCGGTCGCACCGACGCCGCCCTGTCGGTGGGGCGTGAGGGGCTGGCGCACTATCCGGGCGAGGGGGCCATTCTGGTGAATCTCGGAGTGGTGCTGGAGCGGAGGGGAGAGACGGAGGCCGCGGAAGCCCTGTATCTGCGAGCCGTCTCGGAATCCCCCACACCTCCCCAGGCCCACAAGAACCTCGGGGACCTGGCCTACCGCCGCGGGGATCAGGCCGGAGCCCGGGCTCATTACGAGCGAGCCATTCGTCTGGACCCCAAGCTGGGTGACGATATCTACCTCAAGTTGGGGAACCTGGCCTACAAGGATGGGGATCGGGACTGGGCACTGGGGCTGTGGCAAAGAGCCCTGGAGCTGAACCCCGGCAACGAAGTGGTCAGGACGAACCTGGAGCTCCTGGCCACCGCGCCCGAGTCATGACCTCGTGGCTCCTGCCGTTTCTCCTCTGGGGAGGGACGGACCAGGACCCCCAGGAGGTTCGTTTCCTGCCACCTGGCGCCATGGAAGCGCACGCCGAGGCCCCGGCGTTGGCCGGCCGGGTCACGGTGATCCATTGGCCCGACGACGAGCATCGGATCCAGAGGATCTTCCGGGTCCTGGAGGCCCATCACCACCTCCCCGGCCTCCCGGCAGGCGTCCCCACCTACGCACGGATCTACCTGGCTCCGGATCGGGAACGCTTTGACGCGCTCACCGGGGGGCGAGTACCGGACTGGGGGGCCGGGGTGGCTCTCCCGGGGCTGCGAAGGATCGTGATCCCTCTCTTCTCCAGCCCGTGGGGCGACCCATGGGGGGAGGACAGAACGCTCCGACACGAGTGGGCACACGTGGGCCTCCACGAGTACTTGGACGGGCTCCGGATCCCGCGCTGGTTTGACGAGGGCTACGCTCAGCTCGCGTCGGGGAGCTGGTCCATCCAGGAGGGGTGGCGACTCCGTCTGGCCCTGGCGTCGGGACGTGCTCCCTCCCTGGACACCCTGTCCCTCACCTGGCCCCGGGACCGAACCTCGGCGGAGCTGGCGTACCTGCTCTCAGCGACGGCGGTGGAGTACATGGTGGCGGGCTCGGGGGAGCGGGGGCTGGAGAGCTTTCTCCGCCGGTGGCGAGAGGAGGGGAGCTTTGAGACCAGCCTGCGGCAGACCTTCGGCCACACTACGACCTCTTTCGAGGCCGGGTGGCGGGACTACGTTCGGAGGAGGTATGGATGGTTCTACGTCCTCTCGCAGAGCGTCGTGTTCTGGGCCCTTCTCTCCATACTCGTCCTCTTTCTCTTCCATCGCCGGAGGATCCGCGACCGGGAGCGGTTGGCCCGACTCCGGGCCCAGGAACCCCCGGACGACCCGGCCTACTGGACGTGGGCTGCGGACCGAGACGTTCGGAACCCGGGCCCGGGGGGCTCTCCTGGGTGAGGTCTACTCGCGGGGGGTGGGGAAGGCGCTTGACCCCGTCTCACCCCCTGGGTAGCATTCGAACCACCATGGCCAAAGGAGCGGAGAGAAAGGGGCGGAAGAGACGTCGCAGGGAGACGGGGTCGTCCGCCGATGCACCGGGGAGGAAGACGAAGGCCCCCTCCGCCTCGGACGAAGTCCTGGGCTTCACGGCCCTGAACTGGGTCACGGGCGGGGCCGGCCTCGTCTCCGTGGTGGCGGGCTATGTTCTCCTTTCCCAGGGATCCATTACGGCGGCTCCCCTCTTTCTCGTTCTGGGGTATCTGGTCCTGCTTCCCATCGCCCTCGTGAAGTAGGGCGCTTAGCTCAGTTTGGTTAGAGCGCCTGCCTTACAAGCAGGAGGTCGCTGGTTCGAGTCCAGCAGCGCCCATTGAACTTGCCGGATTTTTGGATCCTGGCAGTGTACGAACCGTGCACGGGGAGGGCCAGGTCAAAGGAGGGAGATCAGCTCCTCCCGGGTAAGCTCAGCGTCTTTCAGGATCTTCCCGAGGAGGCCGGGCCCTATCGTTTCACCCGCGTGAACCGGAACTGTGGTGCGGCGGCCGTCCGGGCGGTGGAGCCGGTGATGGCTTCCCTTCACTCGCACCACCTCGAACCCGGCTCGTTCGAGGGCGCGGATCAGATCCTTGCCGGTGATCCGGGGGAGACGGGTCACGCAGTGATACGTTCAATCCCCACGAAGTCCAGACGTTCCGGACCGTCGTCCGGGTTGTCCTCCAAGCATACCAGGATTGCCTCCCGCACTCGCTCCCGGAGTTCGTCCAGGGTCTGGGCCTGGGTATGGCATCCGCGCAGTGCCGGCACGGTGGCCACGTACCAGCCGTCCGAATCGCGCTCCACAATAACTTCGTATTCTCGTGCCATGTCCCCTCCCGAATTCGTTGCGGGGGACGAGTTTTGTCGCCCGGGTTCACTCACCTTCATCCTCTTTGAAACAGTAGGGATGGCCCGGAGGTTCCGCCAGACGCCCCAGCGGGGCGCCTCGGCTTTCGGTTGGCCGCTCGACTCCTCCTCCTGGCTCCGTCGGGCCCTCATTGCCGTCGGGTTCCTCCCGGCTTCAGGTGGCTCGGCTACGGGGCGAGGTCCAGGAGGGGCCCCTGACAGTCGTGGGCTTCCACCACCGCTTCATCTCCGTCCAGACACCCTTCCATGACCCGCTGGATCACTTCTTCCGTGAAGCCTTCATCGGGCCCCAGGGTGAAGTACATGGGCTGCTCCACCAGCTCTGGGTTCGGATTGGCCTCAAACTGGAACGAGAGCGTGCACCCCCCGGCGTCGGCGGGGCCCTCCACGGCGTAGCGTGCGGTGACGCTGGGCGCCAGGCTCGCCTGGAACTGCGCCGCTTCGCAGCTGTCCACCAACTGCTGGAAGCACGCCGGGTTCTGACAGAGCTCGCCAGCGCCGGCGCCTGCAGCTTCCTCCTCCAGTCCGGCTGCGGCGCCGGAGGGGGTCCAGCCGGTGAGCTGATCCGGCCCGAAGTCTTCCATGAATGCGACGACGACGGGGTCCATTTCCGCGCCGTCCGCGTCGGGCCCGGAGAGCTCGTATCCAGCTCCCAGGAGGATGTCGTCGAAGTACTTGAAGACGATGTGGTCCGTCCCCACCTCCAGTCCCGTGAAGGTCATGTCCCCCACGGTGAGCTCGCGGGATTCCGCAGCGGGTGCGGAGGCCAACTGCTGGTGGAAGTTGGCTGCTCCCTCCCCGTACGCGAGAATGACGTTCAGTTCCTCCCCCCCATCAGCCGGCTGATAGACCGCCTGAACCGCATCGGGTCCCTGAGGACTGGTGCTGGTCAGGGTGAAGCCCGCGGCCTCCTCCGGGAGGAATTCGGCTAACTCCTGACCTGCAGCCTGCGCCGCCGCATCGGGAGCGGCGGGGGGGAGCGAGAGGGCGAGGACGGCGATGGAGGGGGCCCAAAGCGCCCACCTTCCAGGTACGATGCGGGAATCACGTGTCATACAGAGTCTCCAGCTCAGGCGTGCGGAAAATGTGCCGGTTACTTGACCAGCATATCACTGGGATCATGCGGCCAATGCGTCCAAAATCATTCAGTGACTATTCCTATCGAGGGTGCGGTGCAGGCGTCAAGTGAAGCCATAGAGAAGTTCGGCATGCAACGGGGGGCAGGGTATTCCCTGGCATGTCCGCGACGCTTTGGGAACTCCGCCTGGACCAGGACTGCAAGACCTCTTCTCTGTGGCCCCTGGACTTCTTCAACGGGCTTCTAGACTTTCTGCCACACACCACGAGGCCCGTCCAGGCTCGGTGGCAGGATCTTCACGGGGGAGGAGGGATGGAGGCAGAAGGCGCTGGAGAGGTGGTGCTCATCGCCGGATGCGGATACGTCGGATCAGCGTTGGCTCGGATTCTGGTGAAGCAGGAGAGAGAAGTCTGGGGGCTCCGGCGGCGGGCGGAGCTCCTCCCCGACGGGGTACGGGCGGTACACGGCGATGTGCTGGAAGCGGATGATTTGGCGCCCTTTCCCGACTCCGTCTCCCAGGTGGTCTACGCCATCTCGCCGGATACTCGGGATGTCGAGGCGTACCGGAGGGCCTACGTCCAGGGACTGGAGCGGCTTCTGGAAAGGCTGGAGAGAGACGGCTCCCCCTTGGCCAGGGTGGTTCTGGTGACCAGCACGGCGGTGTACGGGGAGCGTTCCGGGGAGTGGGTGGACGAGGAGACCCCTGCGGAGCCCCGGGATTTCCGGGGGAGGATCCTGCTGGAGAGCGAGGAGGTCCTTCGGCAGGCCCAGGTACCGGGAGTGATCCTTCGGCTCGGAGGGATTTACGGCCCCGGTCGCACGCGGACGGTGGATCGGGTGCGGAATAGCGAGGCCCAGTGTGGTCCCGGGCCCGCCTACACGAACCGCATTCATCGGGACGACGCGGCAGGTGCTTTGGCTCATCTCCTCTTTCACTCCGAGCCTCGAGATCTCTACGTGGGGGTGGATGAGGCGCCGGAGGATCGGTGCGTGGTTTACCGGTGGCTTGCCGACGCACTGGGTGTGCCTCCGCCGGATCGGGGAGGGGAGGGAGGGCCCGGCGGCGCCACTGGGAAACGGTGTTCGAGCCGCCGCCTCCAGAGGTCCGGCTACCGCTTCGTTTACCCCACCTTCAGGGAAGGGTATGCAGCCCTTCTCTGACCTGCCGGAGGCTTCAGTTCCACCGTGTTGACCATGGTTTTCGGCATCCTCGGGGGGGTGGGGATCTTCCTCCTGGGGATGATCCTTCTTACCGACGGCCTCAAGGCCGCCGCAGGGGATGCCCTCCGATCCGTTCTCGCCCGGGCCACGGGAAGTCCTCTTTCAGGGGTGGCTTCGGGGGCGGGCGTGGCGGCCCTGGTCCAGTCGTCCAGCGCCACTACTCTGGCCACCATCGGGTTCGTGAGCGCCGGGCTCCTCACCTTTCCTCAGGCCGTCGGCGTCATCTTCGGGTCGAATCTGGGGACCACCAGCACCGGATGGATCGTTTCGCTCCTGGGTCTCAAGCTACGGGTGGGAGAGCTGGCTCTCCCACTCATCGGATTGGGGGCCCTTCTCCGGCTCCTGTCTCGGGGCCGCAGGGCCCAGCTCGGGCTGGCTCTGGCCGGATTCGGGCTCATTTTTGTGGGGATCGATACCCTCCAGGTAGGGATGGCCTCCCTGGCGGAGCGCATCGATCCGGCCTCCTTCCCGGATCCCACATTCGTGGGGGCGTTTCTCCTGGTGTTGATGGGTGGGGTGATGACGGTGGTGATGCAGTCGTCCAGTGCCGCCGTAGCCACCACGCTTACGGCGCTCCACGCTGGAACGTTGAACCTGGAGCAGGCCGCCCTCCTGGTCATCGGCCAGAATCTCGGCACGACGGTGAAGGCCGCCCTGGCGGCGGTGGGGGCCTCCGTTCCGGCGAAGCGCACCGCTCTCGCCCACATCCTCTTCAACGTGGCCACGGGAGTGATGGCCCTCCTCCTCCTCCCGTTCCTTCTCCCCGTACTGGCCGGGTGGGTGGGTGG
>SKZC01000055.1 GCA_007127575.1 Gemmatimonadota bacterium | reverse complement strand
TGCGGGCCTCCACCCGTTCCTTCTTCTGCTCGTCCTCCTCCCGGTGGGCGTCGGCATCCTTCACCATCCGGTCGATCTCCTCTTCGCTCAAGCCGGAGGAGGCCTCGATTCGGATGCTCTGTTCCTTCCCCGTGGCCCGGTCCTTGGCCGAGACGTTCAGGATCCCGTTGGCGTCGATGTCGAACGTGACCTCCACCTGCGGGAGTCCTCGAGGAGCCGGTGGGATGCCGGTGAGCTGGAATTTTCCGATGGTCTTGTTGTCCTGCGCCATCTTCCGCTCACCCTGGAGGACGTGGATCTCCACCGTGGTCTGGTTGTCCTCGGCAGTGGAGAAGGTTTCCGTCTTTTTCGTGGGGATGGTGGTGTTGCGCTCTATGAGGGTGGTCATCACTCCACCCAGCGTCTCGATTCCCAGGGAGAGGGGGATGACGTCCAGCAGGAGGACGTCCTTCACGTCACCGGCCAGGACGCCGCCCTGAATGGCCGCGCCGATGGCCACCACCTCGTCGGGGTTCACCCCCTTGTGGGGCTCCTTCCCGAAGAAGTTCTGCACCACCTCCTGGACCTTGGGGATCCGGGTGGAGCCCCCCACCAGGATGACCTCGTCGATGTCGTCGGGCTTGAGGCCCGCGTCCTTCAAAGCCTTTTCCATGGGAGGCATGGTCCTCTGGACCAGATCGTCCACGAGTTGCTCGAACTTGGAGCGAGTGAGGGTCACGTTCAGGTGCTTCGGACCCTCTTGCGTGGCGGTGATGAAGGGCAGGTTGATGTCCGTCTGCATGGTGCTGGACAGCTCCATCTTGGCCTTCTCTGCAGCCTCTTTTAGCCGCTGAAGGGCCATGGCGTCCTGAGAGAGGTCGATTCCCTGGTCCTTCTTGAACTCCGTCACCAGCCAGTCGATGACCCGCTGATCGAAGTCGTCACCCCCGAGGTGGGTATCCCCGTTGGTGGCCTTCACCTCGAAGACCCCATCCCCCAGCTCCAGGATGGAGATGTCGTAGGTACCGCCACCCAGATCGTAGACGGCCACGGTCTGGTCCTGCTTCTTGTCCAAACCGTAGGCCAGCGATGCGGCGGTGGGCTCGTTGATGATGCGGAGCACTTCGAGGCCGGCGATCTTTCCGGCGTCCTTGGTGGCCTGCCGCTGAGCGTCGTTGAAGTAGGCCGGAACCGTGATGACCGCCTGGGTGACCTCCTGGCCGAGATAATCCTCGGCGGTCTGCTTCATCTTCTGGAGCACCATGGCGGAGAGCTCGGGCGGGGTGAAGGTCTTCCCCGCCTGGGGTACCTTCACCTGTACTCGACCCTGGCCATCGGCCTCCACCTCGTAGGGGACCAACTTCCGCTCGCCCTCCACTTCGGAGAAGCCCCGCCCCATGAATCGCTTGATGGAGGCGATGGTGTTCGTGGGGTTGGTGATGGCCTGCCGCCTGGCCACCTGCCCCACGAGGCGCTCCCCGTCCTTTGTGAAGGCGACCACCGAGGGGGTGGTCCGACCGCCTTCGGAGTTGGGGATCACCGTGGGCTCCCCACCCTCCATCACTGCCACCACGGAGTTGGTGGTCCCCAAGTCGATGCCGATGACCTTGCTCATATGCGTGCGCTCCTTGCGCCGTGACTACGTGTTCGTCTTGGCTCCCCGACAACCGGAAAAGCGATTCCCGGGGGCCTTCCGTCGTCCTTCTCGTGAAGCAACGTCCGTGCCTGGATGATTCGCGCCGATCTCCCTTCATTCCGCGCCAATGTGGCGGGGATCAAGAGGGGTCCGCCGTACTGGCAGGGGAAGAGGGCTGTCTCAGGGGCCGTGCCATGGGGGACGGCGTCTCCTGCCGAGCGGCCCGCTTCCCTGTTAGTATGGTGCCACCATGGAACTTGATGATGCCCTGACTGCCCTTCGCCGTCGGCTCCCGGGGACGCCCGACGCCCTGGTGGTGCTGGGTTCGGGCTTGGGGCCCCTCGTGGCGGAAGTGGTGGATCCGGTGAAGGTGCCCTTCGCGGACGTGCCCGGACTTCCGGCGGCGGGCGTAGCCGGACACGGCGGGGCCTTCGTCTTCGGGAGGGTTTCCGGGCGTCCCCTGCTTCTCCAGGCCGGCCGGTTCCATCTCTACGAGGGGCATTCCCCGGAGGTGGTTTCGGCCCCGGTGAGGTTGGCCGCCCGGCTCGGGGTGAAGAGCGTTCTCGTCACCAACGCGGCAGGGGGGATCCGGCGAACCGTCCCTCCTGGATCCCTGGTCCTGGTGGAGGATCACCTGAACCTCATGTTTCGGTCCCCTCTGGTGGGACCGGTGATGGAGGGGGAGGACCGGTTTCCGGATATGAGCGCTCCCTACGATCCCGATTTGCGGGCTTCGGTGGCGGAAGAGGCTCGGCGCTTGAAGATCCCTCTGCACCAGGGCGTCTATGCCGGGGTGCTTGGGCCCAGCTACGAGACCCCATCGGAGATCCGGATGCTGGAGCGGATGGGGGCTCACGTGGTCGGGATGTCTACCGTTCCGGAGGTCCTGGCCGCCCGCTCAGGGCAGCTCCCCGTGGTGGCCCTCTCCCTGGTGACGAACTGGGCGGCGGGGCTGAGCCCGGACCCCCTGAATCACCAGGAGGTTCTGGAGGCCGGAGAGAGGGCGTCGAAGACGGTCCGGCGCCTCGTGAGGGCGGTGGTTCCGCGGCTGCCCTGAGGAGGGGGCGGGTTCGCTCCTCACACCTCCACGAAGTGGTTCACGGGGCCGTGCCCCGCGCCCAGCCCGGGCGCTGTCCGGATCGCCTCCGCTACAAAGCGGATGGCCCGGTCCACGGCCTCCGCCATGGGAAGCCCCTTGGCCAGCCCCGCGGCAGCCGCTGCGGAGAGGGTGCACCCCGTCCCGTGGACGTGTCGCGTGCGGATCCTGGGGCGTCTCCACTCCCGGAGCTCGGCTCCGTCCCAGAGGAGATCCACCACCTCGTCGCCTTCGCCGTGTCCTCCCTTCACCAGGGCCGCCTCCGCTCCCATCTCCACGAGCCGGCGGGCCGCCCACTCCATCTCGTCCGGTGTGCGGACCTCCTTCCCCAGCAGGATTCCGGCTTCGTGGAAGTTGGGAGTGACGAGGGTGGCCAGAGACACGAGGCGCTCCGCCACCGCGGACTCCGCGTCCTCGTCCAGGAGGCGGTCCCCGCTGCTGGCCACCATGACGGGGTCCAGGACGTAGTTGGTGAGGCCGTGATCCCGGATGGCGGAGGCTACCTCCGCCACCAGCTCGGCGGTGGCCAGCATTCCGGTCTTCACCCCCCCGGGCCGAAGGTCCTCCACCACGGCGTCCACCTGGGCCCGGACCACGGACACGGGGATCGGGTGCACAGCGGTGACGCCCAGGGTATTTTGGGCCGTGATGGCCGTCAGGGCGCTGGTTCCGAAGACGCGGAACCGGTGAAAGGTCTTGAGGTCGGCCTGAATCCCCGCGCCGCCCCCGCTATCGCTTCCGGCGATGGTGAGGGCGATGGGCATGGGTTCGGAGGAGTGTGTCATTCGGGAGCATCCTCGAGTTCTTTCCGGGTTCCGGAGGGTGTGGTGGAAAGATACAGCGTATGGGGGGGGTGATGGAGAGGAAGGGTGGGATTCAGGGGGCGGCCCGATTGGGTCGGGGCCGGAAATCCCTTCTGCGGAAGCTCCAGGGACGTCGGCGGGCCAAGGAAGGACGATGGGTGGCGGAGGGGCCCCGGGTCGTGGAGGAGCTTCTCCGCTCCCGACTTCCGGTGGACTTCGTGGTCGTCAGCCGCGACCTGGGCTCCTCTCCCGCCGGGGCGAGGCTGTTGCGACGACTGGAAGAGGTGGGGGTGGAGCTGGTGGTGGCCGATGACGGAGAAATGAGGGAGGTGGCTGGCACGGAGGAGCCACAGGGGGTGTTGGCGGTGGCGTCCGAAGTGGACCCGGCTCTATCTGAGATCCAGTGGGAGGGGGCCGGAGGGGTCCTGGTGCTGGACCGGGTGCAGGACCCCGGGAATGTGGGAACCCTGGTGCGCACCGCCTGGGCTCTGGGGGTGCACGCCGTGGTGGCCCTGGACGGCACATCGGATCCATGGAGCGCGAAGGCCCTGCGGTCCTCGGCTGGCGGAGCCTTTCACCTACCGGTCGCCCGGGCCTCCGTGGACGAGCTGCTTACCTGGCTCGCAAGTGCCGGGATACAGCTCCTGGCAGCCGACTCCTCCGGCGGTCCGCCTCCGGAGGAGTCGGTTCCGGCCCGATGGGCGCTTGTGGTGGGGAACGAGGGGAGCGGGGTGCGACCCCGGCTCCTGAATGCGGCCGCCCACCGTGTGCAGCTTCCCATGCCCGGCGGTGCCGAATCCCTCAACGCCTCGGTGGCGGGCTCCATCCTCCTCTACCTCCTGTCCCGTCCCCACCACCCTATCGGAAGCTCAGGGTGGGAGAGCCCGTGGGCGGACCCGGGAGCCGGATCCAGCGTGGAACGTGACCAGGAGCGGGAGTCATGATGGAAGTGGTGGTGGCGGGGCTGGCCGGGTTGGCAGTGGGCTCCTTCCTCAACGTGTGCAGCCTTCGGTGGCCGGAGGACGAGTCGGTGACCCGGCCTCGGTCCCGGTGCCCTGGGTGCGGAAACCCCATCCCGTGGTTCGACAACATTCCAGTGCTGAGTTGGCTCCTCCTTCGAGGTCGGTGCCGGAGGTGCGGAGAGGCCATCTCGGTGCAATATCCCATCGTGGAGGTGGCGGTGGGACTCATATGGGCCGGGGTGGTGGCTCAGCACGGGGCGTCATGGGAGGCACTCCGAGGCGGCACGCTCCTCACCATCCTTCTGGGGATCGCCGTTTCCGATGCCCGTTTCTACATCATTCCCAACCAGTTCACCGTGGGGGGGGCCTTCCTGGGCCTGGCCCTGGCTCCCCTGGCTGCAGGGATCACCATCGTCCAGGCTGCCGGTGGGGCTGCGGTGGGCTTTGTGGTCCTTTGGGCGGTAGCGGTGTTGGGAAAGTGGGCGTTCAAAAAGGAGGCCATGGGGGGCGGCGACATCAAGATGATGGCCATGGTGGGGGCCTTTCTGGGCGTGCAGGGCGTCTTTCTCACCATCTTTCTGGGTGCCCTTCTGGGAACCGTGATCTTCGGCCCCATTTCACTGAAAACGGAGAAGCTGGTTCCCTTCGGGATCTTCCTGGCGGCAGGGGCGGCGGTGACCTATGGGTGGGGCGATCCCCTGGTGGCGTGGTATCTGGAGTGGGCCCTGGGGCCCCGCTGAAGCCGGTGGCTCAGCGTTCCAGCGTTCCCACTCCCTGCTCCAGGTAGCGCCGGGAGAGGTTGACGTAGTGAGACGCACTCCTCCGGAGCCCTGCTCCCGCCGACGCGTCCACGGTCCTCCGTACCTTCGCCGGCACCCCGGCCACAAGACTCCGGTCCGGAATCCGCGTCCCCTCCAGGACCACGGCCCCGGCTGCGATGAGGCATTCCTCTCCCACCTCGGCTTCCGGGAGGACCACGGCGTTCATCCCGATGAGCGTTCCGTCCCCGATCCGGCAGCTCTCCAGGCTCACGCCGTGCCCCACGGTGACGTCCCGGCCCAATAGGGTTGGGGCTCGGCTCGTCACATGGATCAACGCGTTGTCCTGAACGTTGCTCCCCGGGCCCACCACGATAGGATGGTCCGGGTCGTCGCCTCGGAGGACCGCTCCGAACCAGACGCTGGCCCGGGACTTCACCTGGACGTTGCCAACGATCACCGCCGTGGGGGCCACGAAGGCGTCCGAGGCAATGCGAGGGTGCCTGCCCTCGAAGGGGAGGACCTCCGCCATCCTCAGGGGCCCTCTTCCACCGAAGCGGGCTCGGTCTTCCGGATACGGGCCCGAACCACCTGCGTCTCCGTGGCTTCCATGACTTCGATGACCAGGCCCGGTCGCTCCATCCGCTCCCCGGGCTCGGGCACCCGTCCGAACTCCTCCAGGAGATAGCCGTTCAACGAGCGATGTTCCAGGTGGGGGAGGCTGATCTTGAACATGCTGTTCAGCTCCCGGAGGTCGACGGTACCATCGGCCACGGCTTCGGTGCGGGAGATCCGGACGAACGTTTCGTCGGAGATGTCCGTCTCGTCCTCAATGTCCCCCACCAACTCCTCCAACACGTCTTCCAGGGTGACCAGGCCGTCCGTCCCTCCGAACTCATCGGCCACGATCCCCATGTGCATACGGCGGGCCTGGAACTCCCTGAGGAGCCTGGTAAGAGGGAGGGAGCCCGGAACGAACATCGGCGGGCGCGCCACTTCCAAAAGAGGCGTCTGGGTCTGCCCTGCCAGGTGATGTTCGTAGGCCTCCCGGACCGAGAGGATGCCCGTAACATCGTCGATGCTTTCCCCGTATAACGGAACCCGGGAGAACGGAATCTCGGCGAGCTGATCCACCACCTCCTCCAGAGTGAGGCCATCGTGGAGGGCGAAGATGTCCACCCGCGGGGTCATGACGTTCCAGGCCATCAGCTCGTCCAGCCGGAAGGCTCGTTCCACCAGGAGGTGCTCCTCCTCCTCCACCACCCCTTCCATTCGGCCGATCTCGGCCAACTCCCGGACCTCGCGGTGTTCCGGGGTTTCCCCGTCTTCCCCGTTCCTTCGGTCCAGAAGCCGTTCCAGGTGTATGATCCTGGAAAGGAACGCCCGGGAAAGCCCGTGGATACGGAGAAGGAAGGGGGCCGAGAGGAGAGCGATCCGGATCGGGTGACGTTCCGCGATGGAGCGAGGGACGATCTCACCCACGAAGAGGACCAGGAACGCCGCGGCAGGCGCCCCCACCCAGAATCCCACTGCCGCCTGGAGGAGCACGAGCTCTCCCACCAGCAGGGCTGCGGCCAGGGTGTTAAGGAAGGTGTTGGCCAGGAAGAGGGAGGCCCGTATGGCCGGCGCCTCCTCGTGCACGTCCGACAGCCGGTCCGCCCCCTTGAATCCCTCTTCCGTAAGCGTTCTGAGTCGGGAGGGGCGCACGGAGAAGGCTGCGGTCTCCGCCACCGAGACCAGAGCGGAAAGGCAGAGGAAACCC
>SKZC01000451.1 GCA_007127575.1 Gemmatimonadota bacterium | reverse complement strand
TGGGCGACTTCCGATTCCACGATCATCTGATCTGGCTCCTCATCGGTGGAATCCTCCTGGTGGGGTGGGGTTGGGGGGAGGGGTGGAACCGCTTCGGGGAGAATGTGGTGGTCTTCATGGGGGCGCTGTATGCTTTGAGGGGCGTTGCGGTCCTCGTCGCCCTCACCGGAGGGGTGTCTGTCCTGGGGGCGGCGCTGGGGATGGTGGCCATGATTCTGGCGGCTCCGTTGGTCTTGGCGGGAGCGCTGGCGGTAGGCCTCGGGGACACCTGGTTCGATCTGCGCTCGAGATACCGCCACGGAAGCGGAGCGGAGTCCGGATCCAACGGAACGAATTGAGGAGGGTGACATGAAGCTGATCTTGAAGAAGGATGTGGAGCACCTGGGGGAGGCGGGCCAGGTGGTGACCGTGAAGCCGGGCTACGCCCGGAACTACCTGCTCCCGCAGAACCTGGCCTACGAAGCTTCCGCGGCTAACCTCCGTCGAATCGAGGAGGAGCAGCAGAGGGCCGAGGAGCGGGAGCGTCGGGATTACCTCGAAGCCCGACGTCGGGCTTCGATCCTGGAGGGCACCACCTTGACCTTCCAGGCCCGTGCCGGCGAGGGAGAGGATGCCAAGCTCTTCGGCTCGGTGACTTCCGCCGATGTGACGGACCGACTGAACCAGGAGGGTCTGGAGTTCGAGGTGGACCGCAGGCAGGTGGAGCTGGAGGAACCCATCAAGGCTTTGGGGAGTTTCGAAGTTCCTGTGAAGCTCCATTCCGACGTGGAAGTGGTGGTCCACGTCAATGTGGAACGGGAGGCGGATTAGTTCTCCCGTGAGCTCGTCACCTCCCCCGGGGCACTCGGACGTTCACCCGCCGTCGGATGTGCGGCGGGCCGTGGATCTGGTTCAGGAACGAAAGGCTTTGGATGTGGCCGTCCTGGATCTGCGAGGCCGGTCCGCGGCGACGGACTACTTCCTGCTGGGAAGTGGGGCCTCCGACGTTCAGGTCAGGGCCATCGCCGATCACCTCATCGAGGAGCTGAAGGCGGGGGGCCTTCGCCCGAGCCATGTGGAGGGGCTGAAGGAGGGTCGCTGGGTCCTGGTGGACTACATCGACTTCGTGGTCCATGTGTTTCATTCGTCGGTCCGGGACTTCTACCAGTTGGAGACCCTCTGGGGCGACGCTCCCCGGCGGATCTACGGGGAGGAGTCCTCCCCGGACGGGTGACCCCTTCTCCCGGGATGGCCGACGCCGCATCAGGTCCTTACCTTCCCGGCCATCATAGGGGCGAGCGACCGGAACCCTAACGAGGGCCGGGGAGCCGACGCCGAACCTCGACCTGAGACCTCCCACAGGAGTCCGTCCATGACCGCTGATGCTCCGGCGTGGCGCGCCTTGTCCCCCGAGGATGCTGCGGATCTGCCGCTCCGCGATTTGCTCCCCACAGGTGAGGCGTTTTCGGAGGCCGCCGGTGGCTGCGTGGCGCTACAGGTGGCCCCCGGGGCCCGGGAGGCGGAGTGGGCGCGCCGAACCGCTCTGGCTCTGGCCGGGTCGTGGGCCCGGGATGGGGGCCGGATCGTCCTGGCGGACCTGTCCGGAGGGAACCCGGAGGCAGTACCCCTGAGGTCCGGAGGAGAGGCCGAGGGGATCCATGATGTTCTCCTCTTCGGAGCGTCCATCCGAAGGGTGGCCCGGGTCCAGGATGAGGGCGGCTTTTATCTCGTACCCTCCGGGACCCCTGTGGCGGATCCATCCTCCATTTTTGAGCATCGACGCTGGGGAGACCTGTTGGATGGCTTTCGGGAGGCGTCGGTCACCCTGGTCGCCTACGTGCCGGAGGGAGCTCCTGGTTCCGACGGGTTCGTGGCTCGAGCAGACCACCGCATCCTTTTCGCTTCAGAGGAGGAGTGGCGGGAGCGGCGAGCCGCAGGCGTCGATTCCGCTTCCCTCCCTACGGCGGTTGTCGGGCCCGCCTCTTCCTCCCCAGGAGACTCGGCGACATCCCCCGGCCACGAGGGGGGCGTGGGGGCATCGGAGGGAGCGGGCGCGGTGGGAGCTTCAGCGGAGCCGGCCCATGACCCTGCCCAGGGCTCCCAGGTCCCGTCAGCGGCCGCCGAGGAGTCGACTTCAGAGCCCGTTTCCAGGGAGGCCGGGACTTCACCGGCTCCGGCTCGTAAAGGGACGCGACCCAAGGCTGAGGCGGTGAAGCGGCGGGTATCTCCCTGGCTCTTGGTTCTCCTGGTCCTGGTGGTCTTAGGGGCCGTGGCTGCCGCCTGGCTGGGGTACGTGGAGATCCCAGGCGTAGATTTCTCCGGCCTCGTCACCCCTTCGTTCGGTTCCGGTTCTCCCCTGGGATGAAACTTCTCTCCCTCCGGCTTCACGGATTCAAGTCTTTTGCAGACCGAACCGAGATCCGTTTCCACGACGGGATCACCACCATCGTGGGCCCCAACGGCTGCGGGAAGTCCAACATCAGCGATGCGGTCCGGTGGGTTCTGGGAGAGCAAAGGCCCACGGCGATCCGTGGAGCGAAAATGGAGGAGGCCATCTTCCAGGGGACGGTGAACCGTCGTCCGGTGAATCGGGGGTCGGTGACCATGGCGGTCTCCAATGGCGACGGGACGTTACCGGTGCCCTTCGAAGAGGTGGAAATCTCGCGGACCGTATACCGGGACGGAGGGAGTGAATATTCGTTGAATCGCTCCCCCTGCAGGCTTCGGGACATCCAGGACCTATGTCGAGACACGGGCCTCGGTGCCAACGCCTACTCGGTGATCGAGTCGCGCATGATCGATGCCATCCTGTCGGACCGAGCGGACGAACGGCGGGGGCTTTTCGAGGAAGCGGCGGGAATCGGAAAGTACAAGGATCGTCGAAAGGCGGCGTCCCGGCGACTGGAGCGGGCGGAGTTGGACCTGCAGCGTCTGGATGATGTCATCGGTGAGGTCCAGACGAAGGTCCGATCCCTCGCCCGGCAAAAGGGACGGGCTCAACGCTACCAGGAGCTGCGGGACCGTCGACTCGCCCTGGAGACGTCGGTGTTCCGAGGGGAGCTTCAGGAGCTGGACCATCGACTTCAGGAGATTCGCTCGGGGCTGGAAGGGGATGAGGAGGTGGGTCAGGGCTTGAAGGCGGAGATCCGGACTGCGGAGGCTCGGGTGGCGGAACTCCGACTCCAGCAGACGGAGGCGGAGAAGGCGCGGGCCCGGGTGTCCGGGGAGTTGGATGAGGTTCGGACCCGGCTGGTCCGGTGGGAACGGGACCTCGCCGTGGCGCAGGAGAAGGCGTCCTCCGCGCGGCGAAGGACTGAGAGGATCCATGAGGAGAGGGAGGAGGCTGAGAGGCGCCTCAATGAACTCGGTGGGGAGCGCCAAAGGCTGGCGGTGAGACTCCAGGAACTGGAAGGGGAACATGGAGAGCTGGCCTCCAACCTGGAGGAGCGACGTCAGGAGTCCAAGGGGGTTCAAGAGCGGTTGAAAGCCGCTCGGGCGGAGGAAGAGGCCCTAGAGACCCGCTCCCGGGAGGTGGTCCACCGCGGCGCGCAGTTGGAAGGCGATGCGGAGTCCGCCCGGGAGCAGGAAGAGGAGATGGACCGCCGTCTGGGTCGCATGGAGGGGGAGTTGAAGGAGGCGGAGCAGACGGTTCAGGAGCTGGACGACCAGGGGGACCTCTTCACCGACCGTCGGAGCCGCTTGACGGCGGAGGTGGAAGAGCGGCGCTCCGCGGTGGAGGCGGAACAGGAGGGGGTACGGCGCCTCCGTGTGGTGTTGGACGAGCTCCGAGCGGAAGAGCTGGCCGCCACGGACCGGAGCTCGGCCCTGGGTGCGGAGGTTCAGGCGCTGGAGCGAATGGAGCGGGATCAGGAAGGTGTGGATCCGGTGATCCAGGCGGTGCTGGAGGAGATGGCGGACGACGTCCTGGGAATCGTATCCGACTTCCTTTCCGGCGAGTCCCACGCGCTTCAGGCGGCGGAACGGTATCTGGGAGCCCTCAGTCGTGCCCTTGTGGTTCGAGATCGGGCTGCGGCACGTCGGGTGGCCCGATGGTTCCTGGAGGAGTGGGAGGGCGGCGGGGGCCTCATCCTCCTGCCGGCGGATGTGGCGGGGGACGAGGTCGCTGACGATGGAGTGCTCGAGGGCGTGAAGCCTCGCGGCGCCGGCGCGGGGTGGGTGCGGAAGTTGCTCGCAGGAGTGGCGTTGTGGGACGAAGAGGGTGAGGCCTGGCCCAGCAATCCAGGCGCTCCTTCCGTGGAAGGGTCATTGCAGGCGGCCATCCTCCCTTCCGGGACGGTCCTGGAGAAGGGGGGGGCGGTCCGTGTGGGGAATCCGTTGGGGGCGACGGGACTTCTGGAACGGCGGGAGCGACTCGCTGAGCTCCACGGTCGCCTGGAGGAGCTTCGGAACGAGCAAGCCGACCGTACCCGGGAGCGAAAGGAAGGGGAGGAGCGCCTCCGGGCTGCGGAGGAGGGGTTGGAGGAGGCCCGAACCCAGCTTCGAGAGGCGGAGGACGAGCATCGGGAGGCCATGTCGGAGGAGGCGGCCCATTCGGAGCGCCGGACCCGAATTCATCGGCAGCGGGAGGAGGTGGAGCGACAGTTGGAGGCCCTTCGCTCTGCGCGAGATCGGGCTCGCCAGCGGGGCGTCGAGGCGAGGCAGGAGCGGGCTCAGCTCGCCGAGGAGGAGTCCCGGCTGCACACGGAGCGAGAGAAGGTGCGTGTCCGGCTGAACCAGGTCCAGGAGGAGTGGGAGCGGGCCCGAGACGAGGAGTCCCGCCTGAGTGTGGAAGAGACCCGGTTGCAGGGGGAAATCCTTCGGGCCCGGGAGAAGCTCCAGGGCCTCGATGCCACGCGAGGCGCCCTGCGGGATCGAATGCAGGAGTTGGACCGGGAGGAGGAGGAGTTGGCCGGGGAGCTGGAGCGCTGCGTCTCCCTGCAGAAGGAGGGGGGGGAGGAGATGGAGGGCCTGTTTGAAGACCGGACGAGGGCAGAGGCTCGCCTTCGGGAACGGGATGAGGCGCTTCAGACGATCCAGGAAGCCCTCAAGGAGGGCGAGGCGCGAGTGCGAAGTGCCCGGGAGGTGGAGCGGGACGCCCAGGAGCGTCGGCATGGTCTGGAGCTGGAGCGGCGTGAGGTAGAGGGCCGGATCGAGAGGATCCGGGACCGGTTGGAAGGGGAGTGGGGAAGATCGTTGGAGGCCCTCCTGGAGGAGGCGGAGGCGGTGGATGGGGATCCCACCGAGTTACGCACGGAGTTGCAGGAGGTGGTCCAGGCGCTGGATCGATTGGGACCGGTGAACATGCTGGCCGTGGAGGAGCACGAGGAGGAGAGTCGACGGCTCGCCTTTCTGGAAGGCCAGAGGGAGGACCTGGTGGGAGCCCGGGACGACCTCCGAACCGCCATCGACGAGATCAACCGAACGGCTACTCAGGTGTTCTCGGAGACCTTCGACGAGGTGCGAGACCGGTTTCGTGCCACCTTCCAACACCTCTTTCAGGGAGGCGAGTGCGACCTCTGGCTCGAGGATCCCGACGACCCCCTGGAGTCGGCGGTGGAGATCCATGCCTCTCCGGTGGGGAAACGCACCCAGCGGATCGATCTCCTCTCCGGTGGCGAGCGGGCTCTCACCGCCCTCGCTCTACTCTTCGGGATCTACCTGGTCAAACCCAGCCCCTTCTGCGTCCTGGATGAGGTGGATGCACCTCTGGACGAGTCCAACATTGGTCGGTTCATCCGCCTCCTGGAGGAGTTCAAGGAGGAAAGCCAGTTCGTGGTCATCACGCACAATCCCCGGACCATCGAGGCGGCGGACTGGATCTACGGAGTGACCATGGAGGAGCCGGGGGTGAGTAGCATTGTCGGAGTGCGGTTGGAGGAGGCCCTGGAGGCGACGGGGTGACCGGGGGCGTTCGGATTCATCCGGAACATGACGGGTGAAGGAGGAGCCGTCGCTCTGGAAGTGACTGTGCTGGGAGCTGGGACCTTGGTCCCGGACGACGATCACCGCTCTGCGGCTCACTGGATTCAGGGGGACGGTTTCCATCTCCTCCTGGATTGCGGATCGGGGACGGTTCATGGGGCGGCGCGACACGGAGTGCCCTGGGATCAGCTCACCCATCTGGCGCTTACCCACTTCCACACGGATCACATCGGGGATGTGGCGCCCCTCCTCTGGGCGCTTCGACACGGATGTCACCCTCCACGGGAGGAGCCCCTCATCGTGTTGGGCCCCCCGGGCGTGCGGCATCTCCTGAAGAAGCTCGATTCCGCCTTCGGAGACTTCGTCCTGGACCCTGGATTTCCGGTGGAGGTGCACGAGCTCCCCAGGAGGGGTCGTTGGTCCGATCCCCGTGGTCGGTTCACCCTGGAAACCCATCCCACACCCCATACCGAACACTCTGTAGGGTACCGCGTGGAAGGACCCGCCGGGGACGTGGGGTTCACCGGAGACACCGGGCCGAGTGCAGAGCTGGCCGGCTTCTTCTCCGGTGTGCAGCTCCTCCTGGCGGAGTGCAGCATTCCGGACCCGACGGACCTGGATAACCACCTTTCGCCCCGGAGTCTGGCGACCCTGGCCCTACAGGCGGAACCGGAGCTCCTGGTGGTGACCCACTGTTACCCCGAGCTGGAGCGGGACGGGCTTCCGGATCTCCTCCACCGATTGGGGTATACCGGAGAGGCCCGGGTTGCCCGGGACGGCCTTCGGCTCCGGGTGGACCGGAGGGCGAGCCACGGACCGTAAAGAGGCCCCACAGGGGAGCGACGGAATCATGCTCATCGTCATGAAGCACGGTGCAACGCAGTCGGAGATCGATGGGGTGGTGAACCGGATCCGGGAGATGGGCTATGATGCCCGGCCCATACCCGGTCGGCAACGAACGGCCGTGGGACTCATCGGCAATGATGGGCGGGTCGACTCGGGTCTCCTGGAAGGGTTTTCCGGAGTCCTGGAGGTCATTCCGGTAACTCAGCCGTACAAGCAGGTGTCCCGTGAGTGGCGTGAGGAGTCCACGGTGGT
>SKZC01000331.1 GCA_007127575.1 Gemmatimonadota bacterium | reverse complement strand
GGGGTGACGGTGTGACGTCCTTTCCGGCCGTGGATAAGGAACCTGTGGTGTCCTTCGGGGCTCTTCGATGGGAGAGACGTTGCTCTCTCCCCGGCTCTCCCCTTGCGGCTGGCTCGCCCCAGGAGGTTTCCATGAGATCCCCCCGACTCGGTCCGGTCCTCAGCGTCCTTCCTCTTCTTTTCTGGGCCCTCGGGCCCGGGAGCTCGGCGGCGTGGGCGCAGGGAGCCGGTGCGGGATCATCGAACCCCTCCCAGTTCCTGGAGATGTCGGTGGCCACCGTGGGGGTGGACCTGGACTCCGGCGCGGCCCTGGCTCTCCTCCACTCCGACTGGGACGAGCTGCTTCCCATCTGGATCGGCGACGTGGAGGCCCGGGCCATCGCACAGGAGCTTCAAGGCGTGCCCATGGCCCGTCCCATGACCCATGATCTGCTGGCGTCCGTCATCCGGGAGATGGGAGGCACGCTGGAGGAGATTCAGGTCCACGACCTCCAGGAAAGCACCTATCTGGGACGGCTGCTGATCCGGGTGGACGACGGGGCAGAGGGAACGGTCCGGGAGGTGGACTCCCGACCTTCCGACGCCCTGGCCCTGGCGGTGCGGATGGGCGCCAAAGTGAGCGTGAACCCCAGCCTGGTCTCCGGTGCATCGGACGTGAACTTCCTCTCCGCCGAGGGGGAGCATACGGTGGTACGCCTTCGAGGAGTGACGGTGGGCGACGTCTCACAAGAGCACCGGGACCGCTTCTCCGTTCCCGACCGTCCAGGAGTGGTGGTTCTCCATGCCACGGAGGAAGTGGGCAGCCGAGGCATCCAGCAGGGGGACCTCATCGTGGAGGTGGACGGGACGGAGGTGAACGACGCGTTCGAGTTCCTCGAGGAGGTGGGACACGCCTCCACGAGCACCCACATCCCCATCCGGGTCCTCCGGAACGGGGAGGAACGGGAGGGCGAGCTCCTGGCTCCCTCCGGTCCCGGACGGGTCGGCCCCTGACCTCGTCAGGATCCCTCGAACCCGGGCCATGCCCGACTCCCTCCGTCCACCCCCGTTCGTAGAGTCCTTGAACAACGACCAGATCAATCAGGCTCTCTCCGAGCTGGCAGACCTCCTGGAGATCCGAGGAGCGAATCCGTTTCGGGTCCGGGCCTACCGAAACGCCGTCCGCACGATCCAGGGCCTGACCCGGCCCCTCGCGGAGATGGTGGAGGCCGGGGAGGACCTCACCGAACTTCCAGGGATCGGGACGGACATGGCCTCCCACATCCGGGAGCTCCTGGAGGCGGGCTCCCTCCAGTTACTTGGGGAGACGGCTCAGGAGGTCCCTCGCTCCCTGACGGCCCTGGTGAAGCTGGAAGGCCTGGGGCCGAAGAAGGTGAAGCGCCTCTGGGAGGAGCTGGGGGTAACGGATCTGGATGAGCTGGAGGAGGCCTTGGAGGCCGGAAGGGTTCAGACGCTGGACGGGTTCGGAAAGAAGAGCGCCGAGAAGGCCCTCCGCTCCCTCCATGCCTTCCGGAAGCGCCAGGGCCGATTCCTCCGCGCCAAGGCCCGGGACGAGCTGACTCCTCTGCTGGAGGCGCTGTCCCGTGCGCCGGGGGTGGAGCGTTTGGAAGTGGCCGGCAGCTTTCGGCGGGGCAGAGACACCGTGGGGGACGCCGACATCCTGGCGCGGGTGGAAGGAGGGGAGGAGGAGCGAAGCGCGGTGGTCCAGCTCTTCACCTCCTTCCCCGAGGTGGAGGAGGTGGGGATGGCCGGCGATACCCGGGCATCCGTGGTGCTCAAGTCGGGCTTCCCCGTGGATCTCCGGATCGTCCCCGGGGAGAGCTTCGGAGCGGCCCTCCACTACTTCACCGGGTCCAAGGAGCACAACGTCCGGATCCGGTCCCTGGCGCAACGGAAGGGACTCCGTGTGAACGAGTACGGCGTGTTCAAGGTCGACGACGGGGGGAATGGGAATCCCCGCTCCGGGACCCGGGTGGGAGGAGAGTGCGAGGAGGAGGTCTTCCAGGCGGTGGGCCTTCCCTGGATCCCGCCGGAGCTACGGGAGGACCGAGGCGAGGTGGAGGCGGCTGGAGACGACGCCCTCCCCCACTTGGTGGAGTTGGAGGATGTGAGGGGAGACCTCCACATGCACTCCACCTGGAGCGACGGGAGGAACTCCATCCGGGAGATGGTGGAGGCGTGTCGGGGTCGGGGCTACGAATATATGGCCATCACCGACCACAGTCAGGCGGTACGGGTGGCCAACGGGCTCACGCCGGAACGGGTGCGGAAGCAGTGGGAGGAGGTGGAGGAAATCCGAGGTGAGGTGGAGGGGATCGCCCTCCTTCGGGGGCTGGAGGTGGACATCCTGAAGGACGGCTCCCTGGACATGCCCGACGAGATCCTGGCCGAGCTGGACGTGGTCCTGGCGGCGGTCCACTCCCACATGGGGATGGAGGAGGCGGAGATGACCCGCCGAATCATATCGGCCCTGGAGCATCCTGCGGTGAACATCCTCGTCCACCCCACGGGGCGTCTCCTCACCCGGAGGGACCCCTACGCCGTGGACATGGAGGCGGTCCTGACGGCGGCAGCGGAGCTGGACGTGGCCGTGGAGCTGAACGCCAACCCGTACCGGCTGGATCTGCACGACCTCCACGTGAAGCGGGCCCGGGAGTTGGGCCTCCGGATCAGCGTGGCTACGGACGCCCACCGCATCGGCCACCTGAACTTCATGGAGGGAGGGCTTCTCCAGGCCCGCCGAGGGTGGCTCCGGAAGGAGGATCTCCTGAACTCCCTCTCCCTTGACGAGCTGCGACGCCGGCTGGGACGGAGGGGGAAGGGGGCGTGACCCAGGCCCTCCTCCTTCTGGGGGCGGGCACCCTCTGCCTCTACCTGGGGGCCGAGTGGCTCGTGAGGGGGGCCGCCCGGGGAGGGAGGGCCCTGGGCGTCTCCAACCTCATTATCGGCCTTACCATCGTCTCCCTGGGGACCTCCCTTCCCGAGCTGGTGGTCTCGGTGGTCTCCGCCCTCCAGGGGAGCCCCGACCTGGCGCTGGGAAACGTCGTGGGCTCCAACCTGGCCAACGTGGGGCTCATCCTGGGTCTGGTGGCCCTCATCCGGCCGGTACGGGTAAGTCTTCTGGCCATCCGCCGGGACATTCCCCTCATGCTACTGATCACGGTGGTGACCTACCCCCTCATCCGGGATCTGGAGGTGGGCCGGGGCGACGGCATGATTCTCCTGGGCCTTTTGGTGGCGTACCTGTACTACCTGGCCCGGATCTCCCGGAGGAAGGAAGCTCCGCCCCCAGCGCTTCACGGCACACCTGGGCCGCCGGTCTCCGAAGGGGCGGGGAGGGCCCGACCCCTCCTCCGGAATGGAGGGTTGGTGGTAGTGGGATCGGGGCTCCTCTTCCTGGGAGGACGGGCCATCGTCCTGGGCTCCGTGACCCTGGGACAGGAGCTGGGGATCTCCGAGCTGGTTCTGGGGCTCAGCGTGGTGGCGGTGGGGACGTCGCTGCCGGAGCTGGCCACGTCGCTGGTGGCGGCACTCCGCGGAAACGCCGCCATCGCCGTGGGGAACGTGGTGGGCTCCAACATCTTCAACCTGGCCCTCGTCCTGGGGCTCACCTCCGTCATTCACCCTCTCTCCGTGAGCCCGGCGGTACCGGGCCGGGAGTACGTGGCCCTCCTCATCCTTTCCGCCCTTCTCCTTCCGGCGGCCTGGCCGGACCGGGTGGTGGAGCGCTGGAACGGGGCCCTCTTTCTGGCGGTCTACGCCGCCGCGTGGGTCTGGTTTCTGGTGTGATGGGGGAGGCCTCACCGGCTTCCGGGAACGGGGATTCCATATTTCTTCACCTTTCGGCTGAGGGTGGGGCGGGAGACCCCCAGGATCCGCGACGCCGCACTCCGGTTCCCACCGGTGAGCTTCAGGGTGATGCGCACCAGCTCTTCCTCCACCTCGGCGAGGCTCCTCCCTTCCGGGGGGACCCGAATCGCCGGCATTTCGCCGTCCTCACCCCGGTCCATGGGCCGAAGCCAGCGACACTGCACCCGCACATCCTCTTTCGTGAGGGGAAGGTCCCGGCTCCGGGCCAGACCGGTCCGGATCGCGTGGCGGAGTTCCCGAACGTTGCCAGGCCAGTGGTAGCCCTCGAACGCCTTCAGAAGCTCCCTGGAGATCCCCTCCTCCTCGTGCACGTCCACCCCTCCGTCCTCCCGAAGGAAGAACCGGGCCAGAGCCGGGACATCCTCCCGCCTCTGGCGAAGGGGGGGAAGGGAAATCCGGTGGGGCCCCAACTGCTCCAGGAGCCTTGGGGTGAGCCCGCGGCTGCGCCCGCCATCTCTCCCGTCGTGAGGCGCCTCCACCACCACCCGACAATCCACCGGAAAGGGCTCGCCCCCTCCCACCTCCTCCGCTTCCCCCCGGGCCAGGGCCAGGGCCACTCGGTCCTGAAGCTCGGAGGGGGCGGTGTGAACGCGCTCCAGGAGGAGGGTTCCCAGGCCCGCCAGGCGGAGGAGTCCCGGAACCTCCTGCCGGGCCCCTGGGACCCGCCCGACGCCGAAGAGCTCCCTGGCCAGGATCTCAGGGGAGGCGTGCTGGCAGTCCAGGACCAGGAGGGGGGCCTCCCGGGTGTGGGAGGTGTAGTGAAGGTGTCGGGCCATGGCCGTCTTGCCCGCCCCCGCCTCTCCGGTGACCAGGAGGTGTCGGTGGCCGTTCGTCCGGAAGGCCTCCGCGGCCCTCAGAGCCGCCTTGAACGGCCGACTCTCCCCCAACAGGGGCGGGACCGGCCTCCGGCCGTGATTCTCCCCCACTGGGTACGGATGAGGGGCCGAGCCCACAGATCGCCCGGCCGCTTCGTCTTTCCCGCATTCCACCATTCTTCCCTCCCGTCCACTCCTTCCCCGTGCCCCCTCCGGCCGACTGGTACCTCCAGGGCCCGGCCGGAATCTTCGATCCGGAGAGAGGGCAATGGCCGTGCCATGGGCGGTTGGATAGGTTCCCGCCGTGTGGGGTAAAGCCTTGGTCTCACTTGTGTTTCGGCGGGCGGGCCCTCCGGCGTCCCGGGGGTTTTCTTCGAGACGCAGGCCGCGTCATCACCGGGATTTTCTCCAGAGGTCGTGCAAAATGAAGCTCTCTACTCCAGGGGAGCGGAGCGGTGCGTGGGAAGCTCCATGACGCGCTTCGGCTCCTCCCCTCCTCAGCTCACGGGTCCTGTGCCCGGTCCCACCTCCAGGCGGTTGGCCAGGAGGCTCCACCAGGTGGAGTCGCGGAACGTTCTTCCCCGGGAGGGCGCGCTGGTGACCTTCTGGGACGAAGCCCTGGGGGTGAACGTCCGGGACTCCGACGGGAATGTCCTCCTGGACCTCACGGGGGCGTTCGGCGTGGCGTTGGCCGGACACCGACACCCCAGAATCGTGGAGGCGCTGGAGCGGGGGGGAGGCCGGCTCATCCACGGGATGGGGGACGTCCAGCCCTCCCGGGAGCGACTGGAGCTCCTGGAGCACCTGTCCAGCCTCAGTCCCTGGAGGAGCTGCCGCGGGGTACTCTCCTCCTCCGGATCCGAGGCGGTGGAGACGGCCCTCAAGACCGCCTTTCTGGCTACGGGCCGTCCCGGAATCCTCGCCTTCCAGGGGGCCTATCACGGACTCACCATGGGAGCGTTGGCCACCACGCACCGGGAGCATTTCCGAGGACCCTTCCGGCCCCAGCTTTCCCCCCACGTGGCCTTCGCCCCCTTCCCTGTGGAGGAGGGGGAGGTGGGGGAGAAGGACGTGTGGCCGAAGGTGGATCAGCTCCTGGATGAGGGAACCCCCGACGGGATCCCGGTGGGGGCGGTGGTGGTGGAGCCCATCCAGGGACGGGCCGGGGTCCGGGTTCCGCCCCCGGGCTTTCTGTCGAAGCTGGCCGAGCGGACCCGACGTGCCGGCGCACTCCTCATCCTCGACGAGATCTTCACCGGACTGGGGAGGACCGGGAGGATCTTCGCGCTGGAGGAGGCGGAGGTCATTCCCGATCTCCTCTGTCTGGGCAAGGGGCTGGGGGGAGGGCTTCCCTTGAGCGCCTGTCTGGGGCCGGAGGAGGTGATGGACGCATGGCCTCCATCCCAGGGGGAGGCCGTTCACACCAGCACCTTCCTGGGCCACCCTCTGGCGTGCAGGACCGGAAAGGCCCTCCTGGAGGTCCTGGAGGAGGAAGAGCTCCCGGACCGGGCCCGGGACACGGGCCGCCTCATGGCGCAGGTGTTGGCGGAGGAAATCGGGAACCTCGGGCCACGGGTCCGAGTGCGGGGACGAGGGCTCTTCCTGGGAGTGACCTTCCACGATTCCAACGGGGTAGAACCTCTGGACCACGCTGGGGTGCAGGCGGCGGAGATCCTCCTGAGCCGGGGGATCATCACCCTTCCCGCCGGTGCGCGCGGGGAGGTGCTGGAGCTGACCCCGCCCCTGGTACTGGACCCGGAGCTGGCCCGGTACGCCGCCCTTCAGGTGACGGAAGTGGCGGGCCTCCTTGTGAGTAGGGAGGGATGAGGGCCCGCCCGGGTGAACCGTAAACATCGAGGCCAATGGCCCATTCGCAACGTCATCCACATGGGAATTCCCGAAACGGGACCAGGATTTCGGGCGCGACCCATCCACCGGGGCGTTCATGGTAACCCGGGTGATGATGGGTTTCGGCCTCTGGTTGGCCGTGGGGTTGGCTCCCCTGGTGACTCCCGTGGTGGAGTGGGGGGCGGAGTATCGGGAAAGCCCCTCCGCCTTCGCATGGTCCGTCCCGGGGTGGTGGGGAGGGAGCGCATCGGAGCTCCTCGTCCAGGAGGCCCGGCATCCCGTCCTCCTCGTACCGGGCTGGAGCGACCAGGCTGCGGATATGGAGCCCCTTCGGCAGAGGTTTCTCGCCGCTGGGTGGGACGAGGAGGACGTCCAGGTGGTGGAGTTCAGGGACCCCTTTGGGAGTAACCGGAGCAACGCCCGAGAAGTGGCCGACGCCGTCGGGGTTCTTCATCTCCAAAGCCAGACGGAGCGAGTAGACGTGGTGGCCCACTCCATGGGGGGCCT
>SKZC01000413.1 GCA_007127575.1 Gemmatimonadota bacterium | reverse complement strand
GCACCGCTCCCAAAACGGTGCCCGCAGCGAGACACCGCTGGGAGCCACTAGTCGAGGAGTCGGCGTCACCCGTGCCGCTCCCAAAACGGTGCCCGCAGCGAGACACCGCTGGGAGGGGGGACCCGGCGATGGGGAAATTCGTCGAGATCCAGGGTCGGGGACTCGATGACCTCGGTCACGCCGTGGCCCCGGTCTTCCGAAACACGGAACGCCTGAAGAAGGAGCCCTACCACGAAACCGCCCGCTGTGGGGACGAGCAGAATCAGGAGCTCGGGGGCGTGGATCCAATCCTCCCCCACCAGTCGGTCGCGAGCCACTCCATCCCTTCCACCGCGAGCTTGAACATCGCCACGGCGGCGGACGTCGCGACTCCCGTCAGGGCGGCGAGGAAGAAAAGGCGTCGCAGGGTCCGCCGATCAGGAGGCGTCCTGAACGGCCACTCGCAGCACCACCACGCCGGTGTTCGGCCGATCCCCCTCGTCGGTCTCGAGTCGGGCGATGTCCTGCAGCAGGTCCATACCATCGACCACCCGCCCGAGGATCACGTGCCGGTCGTCCATCCAGGGGCTGGCCCCAAGCGTCACGTACACCGCGTAAGCTGTTTTCTGTAGGAGTGAGGTCGGAGGTGGGGTAGCGGGCGGTTGCAGAAACGGGCCCCGGCCCCTTCGGGTGACTGAACATCGCACAACACTCACTGGGTCGAGAAGGCAATCGTCAGAGGTGCTGTGGCGGTGGAGCCCCTTCCATCTTCGTCCCTCGTAGTGCTTGAGTCCCACTTCATCCTTGAGTTTCTGAAAGCCCCGCTCGACCCTCCAGCGGATCTTGGCCAGGGAGACGAGCTCGGCGAACTCCACGTCTTCCGGCAAGGTGGAGAGCCAGTTTTTTTGGCCGGCCCCGTCTGCCGGTCCGGCCATTCCGTCGTCTCGGACTTGATCCCCACTGCGTGGGACAAGCACCGTTCCGTGAGAGCCTCGTGGAATGGGGTGCTGTTCCCGTAGCCTGAGTCTGCCACCACCGGCGCGCGGGGGAGAATCTCCTCCCGGGCGATCTCCCAGTTCCTCCGAAACCCCACCTCGGGTGGGATGCCCGCCTGGGCCCGGTGCTCCGGGTCCTCCGCCCGCTTCTCGGGGAGGTAGAGTCGCCAGGCCGCCGCCACGCGCCGATCAACCCATGATTCAAGTGAACTGTGCCGCGTTTCCTGAATCCCTCGCCGAGAGCGAGCTGTTCGGCCATGTGCGTGGCAGCTTCTCAGGAGCGGAAAGGGATCGGCCCGGCAAGTTCGAGCTGGCTCACCCGGGGCACGCTGCTACTCGACGAAGTCGGCGAGCTACCCCTCCCGGTGCAGGCGAAGCTGCTGCGCGTGCTGCAAAGGGGCGAAATCCAGCGGGTGGGAAATGACGGCACGCAGCTCGTCGACGTGCGCATCATCGCGGTGACCAACCGCGATCTGCGCCGTGAGGTTGCCGAAGGTCGCTTCCGCGAAGACCTCTATCATCGCTTAAGCGTCTACCTAATCACGGTCCCGCCGCTGCGCGAACAGGAGCACGACGTGACCCTTTTGGCGGGCTGTTTCATGGAGCGCTGTGCGCGCAAGCTCGGACTGCGGGCCTTGCGCCTGAATTCCGCCGCTCGCCGCTGGCTCATCGAATACGCTTGGCCCGGCAACGTACGTGAGCTCGAACACGCAATTTCGCGTGCGTCCGTCCGTGCGGAGAATTTCAAGCGCCGTCTGATCGGCGAGCGCCTGCGTGCCAACGACGACAACGTCGCCGCCACGGCGCGCTCCCTGGGAGTTGACAGGGGCAACCTCTACCGGCAGGCCAAACGCCTCGGACTGCGGTGAGTCCCCCACAGCTCGGGAAGCGACCTCGGACGGGCCGCCCACGCGCAAGATGCCGGGATCCGCACAGGGGAAGCAGACGGAGGTGAACGACGAGCTGGACGCCGGAGGGCATTTCAGATGGGCTTGGTAGGCGACGCACGTGACCGTTCGCCCCGCGACGGCTACATGGCGACCCATCGGATTAGAGCTGATGGAGCGGACAGATTTGTCGCCGTCGGGCTCGCTACCCCGGAGGGGGTCAGGAGACCACCGGGCCGGTTCCTACCGCGAAGTGCAATGGGATCCACGCTGGCGCCGGGCGACCTCCTCCTGCGAGACGTCCTTGATTCGGGTCGCCATCCAGGCGCAGCTTGCCCCGAGTGAACGACTGTGCGACGGCTCCCACACACCCCACCCATCGCCCGCCAGGACGGGAGACCCCTCTCACCCCCCGCCCATCCACAGGTCGAACGTGTTCAGGTCCTTGCCCTGGAGCTTCAGGTAATAGAAGAGCTGGCCCTTGTGCTGTCCGAGGTGCCAGATCATCCCACTGCAGTGTTGGAGAAGGGTGACCTCCGGACCACCCCAGGGTGCGGCGCTCCGCTCGGTCAGAAGCCGTTTGTCCTCCACCCCGGTCAGAGTCTTCATGCAGAGCGCCTTGTCCTCAGCCAAGAGGTCCAGGGCCTCCTGAACACTGGAGACGGACCCCATGTCCTCGGCCCGGGGAATCATTCCCTCGGCCTCGGACGGATCGGCGCCGGCCGGAACGCCCCAGCCATCGACCACGAAGCCCTTTATGGTCTGGCCGCACGCTTCGGTGCAGTGCTTCAGGAGCTGACCCGTCGTCATCCAGTTTTGGCCCGTGGTCGGCTTCCACTCCAGGTCATCGACCTGCTTGAACAGGCCCTCGGTGGCTCGGTACATCCCCTTCGCGTCCTGCTTGAGGATCTCGGCAAGGCTCATCTTCTGGTCTCTCGCGTTGGAATTGGACGATGCCTGCAATGGAACCCGCATGTATCCCGAAACCCCTTCCCCAGCAACCGACGGGGGTGAGCAGTTCCCGTTCCTCTGCTCCTCGTTCCCCGGGGCCCGGAGCCTCCGATCCCGGGGGGACAAACGGGGTGAGGGACATTGTCGAAGCGGCGAGCCAGCAGCCATCGCCCGAGCATGACCATTGGCAGGGAGGCGAAGGCGAGGATCGCGAAGAGAAGCAGGACCAGGTGGACGTCGCCGCGGTCGGCGAATCCTATCCGCTCGGCGGCCGCGGGAGGCATTTGACTCAGGAAGAGGTGGGTGTAGCCGGCCTCCGGGCTCCACCTCGTGGTACCGTTCGGTGCCGAGCGGTGATCGAACCGCCGTCTCTCCCGGGGACTCGCCGGCCCGCACGGAAACTCGGGCGATGAAAGGGCCCAGGATCCGCTCGAAGGTAGTGTGCGACACCCGGAGGAACCCGTACGTCCCCGCGTAGGCCTCCGCCCGCTCCTGCCACCCTGGCGAGGGATCAGGGGTTGGACCCCGTTCCACCGGGTAATAACGGTCCAGGAAGGCCTCGAGGAATCGGCCCATGGGGAGCGGGGCCGCCCCGGCCGAGTTATCGGATACGAAGATCCCCAGCCCTTCATCCGGGATGAGGGCCATGTCGGTGAAGAACCACTGAGTCCCCCCTGAATGTCCCACGATCCGGAGGCCGTGACTGCTCTTCTCGGAGAACCCCAGAGTCACCCCATTCACCCGAGGGTCGGATGCGAAGGCCCTCTCGTGCATCCGTCGCACGGTGGACTCCCGGAGGATCCGCACCCCATCCACCTCACCTCCCCCCAGATGCGCGACCATGAAGCGGGCCATCGCTTCGGCGGAAGCGCTGATGGCGCCCGCGGGGGCCCCCGCTTCCATCCACTCGAAGGGCCGGGACGTTGTCGCGGAACCACGCCGCCCGGCTCACGCCCGGGTTTGGCCCGAAGAGGCCGTAGGCCCGGTCCTCGAACCCCGGTGTGTGGGTGAGGAGGTGACGGAGAGTGATGGACTCGTCCCAGGTGTCGGGGATTTGGAAGTCCAGGTACTCGTTCACGTCGGTGTCCAGGTCGAGGAGCCCCTGCTCTTCGAGCTGCATTACTGCAGTCCAGGTGAAGGGCTTCGTCACCGAACCGATCCGGAAGAGGGTGGAGGCAGGATCCACGGGCCTTCGAGCCTCCACGTCCGCCCAGCCGTAGCCCTTGGAGAAGAGGAGCTCTCCATGGCGGACCACAGCCACCGTGGCCCCGGCGATACCCAGTTTCCCGCGGTGGGCGGCCATGAGCCCATCGAGGAACGCTTCGAGCTCCGCCGGATCCGTGGGGCCCGCCCGGTCCTGGGCATGCAGGGCCACGCTCAGCGCCATCGACGCGGCGAGTGCGAGCGCCGGAACCCAGACACACCGCATCCAGATCGCCTTGACCAGAGTCCACCGTCCAGGAGCAGGGAGGCCGGGCCCCGAACGATCCGGGTCATCGTTTGGAGAGAGCGACGATGGCCGGATAAGCCGCTTCATCGGAAGCTTGCCCGGTCCAGGGTCGCCTCGAAGAAGCGGAACTCTTCGTCGCTCCCCAGGCTCCAGCCCGCGCTCACCCGCGACGGGATCGTATATCCATCGGCCCGAAGCTCCCCCGCCATTTCCACCACGAAGGGCTCGTAGCCCGGTCCCGCTCGCTCGGACCAGCGCATCGCCTCGACCCGGACGGGCCGTCCGTCCGAATCCAGCTCCAGGGTGGTCTCCACGACCTCGTCGCCCACCGTCATCCGGAAGCGGGCTCGGTCCCCGTCCACCGGCTCCCAGGTGGCGCCCTTCCCCGGCAGGAGGGTCGAGGGCACCAGGACGGCTTCCATGGCGAGGCGCCCGGCCGCCGACCGGGTCACATCGGAGCCCCTGGCCCGGACGACTGGGATGATTCCCCAGAGCCTCCAACGCATCTCGCCCTCCCCCTCCTCATACCGGTCGAAGCCCCGGATCCGCATGAGGCCCCCCGTCGTTCGCGCGCGCCAGACGAAGCTCTCCGGCGGAGCCAGGGTCTGTTCGGCCACGAACGGGAGCGGATCCCGGTCCGGGCCCAGCCGCAACTCCCCGTGCATCGTCAGCTCTGCGAACCTGGCCAGCGGTGTGCCCGGCGCGATCGCCCGGAGCAGAAACCTGCGGGCCGGCTCCGGAAGGTCGTTCACCATGTCGGTTTCGAACATTTCTCTCTCCTGGGACACACCCCCCCCTTCCCTACCGTCCGACTCGGCACTCCCGTCGGGCCCTCCGCACGCCACCGCTAGGAGGAGGACGACCTGCGCGGCCACGATGAAAACCAGCGACGACCTCATGGTGAACCCTTCACGAGCACTTCCTCGAGGGGTCGACGGGGCGAGCGCGGCATCGGCTTCGCATACCCGATCCGCAGGAGGAGGAGGGGATGGGCGTCTCCCAGACCGAGATGCCAGCGAAGCTCCTCCCGGAGCGTCGGTACCTCGCAGGGCATGTTCATGTGAGCCTGCCTGATGTCCAACGTGGTGGCGGTGAGAGCCACCCGCTCGAAGCTCCTTCCCAGGTCGACCCATCCGCGCGGATGGGCACGGTCCGTGGTGAAGAGCATCAGCGCGGCGGAACTCCGGATGGCCCGGGCGGCGCTCCGCGCCTGGCTCCCGGGCGTGACCAACTTCCTCATCACGAAGCGACCGAGCCACCGGGGGATGGAAGGAAGTCCCATGACGGCGTGGGTCAACCCATCCTTCCGACCCTCGACCTCCCGAGGGTTGAACCGAATCCATGCGACCAGCTCCTCCACGAAGGCAGGGTCGCTGAACTGACGGCGATTGCCTTCCTCAACCAGTTCGATGAGGGGCTCGATCCTTCCGGGATCGGTGAAGAGGTGGAATCCGGTGCCATCCCTGCGGCTCGCGTCGTCGAGGCGGCGGAGGTCGGCAGAGGGGATCGGACGCCCATCGTACGTTCGCCGCGTGGACTGGCGTTCGGGGATCGCCGCGTAAAGCCGGTCCTCGTGGCGGTCTTCGGTCTCGGAAGGCTGCAGATGCACCCTGATCTCGGAGTTTTCCCCGACCAGGCTCGTGTCGTCCACCTCGGCGTTGTACCCCTCTCCCCGGGCCGCGACCACGAGGTTTTCCAGGGCGCATCCCAGGCTGATGAAGAGGGCGTGGTCGTCCGGATCCACCGCGGGAAGGCGCCGCGAGAGGTCCGGAAGGATCCGAACTCGCTGGCCCTCCGCCACGAACTTCCACGGCTGGGCGTTGTGTCCCGACGGGGCCTGGGCGGCCGCCGTTAGGAGGCGGGTGGAGACCCTCCCCATCACAACCGGACTCCCAGGAGGAGCTGGGGGACGAAGATGGGGGACTCGATCTCCTCGAAGAAACCGGGCGGCGGGTTCGACTGGAAGATCCCAAAGCCGATCCCGGGCGCCGGATGCAGGAAGAGACGGTCGTCGGTGAAGTCGACCGTATATCCCACCTTGGCTTCGGCCCACAGCTCCCAACCGGGATGGTACGATTCGGTGACGTTGGAATACAGCCGGTTGTACGCCGGATAGAGCTCCGCCTCCACGCTCACCCGGTCCGTGAGGTAGCGCCGGTACCCGACGATCAGCGTGTAGGCGTTGGCCGTGAAGCTCTCGTGCCGGTAGTTCTGGAAGGCAGGCCCGATGGAGACCTCGTTCCGGTCGTCGATGCGGTAGTTCAGGTAGACCTGGTAGATCCGAACGAGGGGGAAGGTCAGGCTCGTGGAGACGCTCCAACGGGGATGGGCCTCCCGTGCCTGGGCCTCCAGGGGTGGGGTGGCCAGTCCCACCACCACCACGATGACCGGAAGGATGCGAAGGAGCGCTCTCATGGATCCCTTGCGTGGATGAGGATGTGCCGGCGCACCGCATCCTGGACCACCGACTGCTCGGTGATGGCCACAAGGTGCCCGCCGGCCTCGAAGCGGAGGAGTTGGGCGTCGGGGATCGTCGCCTCAGCGAAGCGGGCGTTCTCGAAGAGCTGGAGTCGGTCGTCTTCTCCATGGACCACGAGGGTTGGGGCCGGAATGCTCGCTACCCGCTCGCCGGGAAGAGGAGCGAGGTTGTCGAACCGCGCCCCTTGGAAGCGCATGGATGCCGGACGCATGCTCGCCATCAGGCGCCTCACCCACAGACCTTCCTCCGGGGTGAGCCGCTGCACCACATTCCGGTCAGCGCCCATGAGTTCGATGAACTGTCCCTCGAAGAG